>NZ_JBIAZN010000001.1:0-237225 GCF_042899225.1 Streptomyces sp. NPDC000134 | reverse complement strand
GGGGGGGTTGTGGGTTGTCCCCCCGGGCCCCCCCCGCCCCGCCCCCCGGGCGCGGGCCCCCGGGGCCCGGGGGGGGCCCCGGGGGGGGGGTGGGGGGGGGGGGGGCCCCCCCGGGGGGGGGGGCCCCCCCACCACCCGCGTCAGATGATGCGGGCCGGCCGACCCGTAGCACCGTCAGGTGCCCTGGTCACACTCGTTCGGGTTGAGCCACTGCGCGCGGAACTGGTCGATGTAACGGTTGGTGACCCATCCGTCGATGACTCGCAGCATCACGTCGTTGGCCCGGTGCGCCGAGTTTTCAGTGAGGTTGAACGAACCGACGAAGACGGCCTTGCGCCACGCACTGGCGTACTTGGCATCGATGAGCAGCAGTTTGTTGTGGCTCCAGCCGTCACAGCCGATGTCGGTGGAGGCGATGCCGTACTTCTGCATGATGTCGGAACCGGACTGTTCCTGGACGATGACCTTGACGTCGCAGCCGATGCCCACGAGTCGCTTCAGTTCGGCGATGATCTCCTTGGCATAGGTCTCGTCCTCCATGAGACTCGACTCCAGCCAGATCCGGTCGTTGCCGTCCGTGCACTCACTGACGTTGCCCAGGACATCGGCCACCCGATTGCTGGTGGGCTGCGGGTAGAAGTATGCCTTCGACAGATCGTTGCTGCCGTCGATCATCCTGCTCGCGTCGGTGCTCCAGGTGACCCCGTCATAGGTCCAGCTGCGGTTGTACAGACGCCTCCAGTAGTTCACGTACGCGGAGAACAACTCGGAGTCATCACGGCTGATGAGCAGGTTCTGCGAGTGCATGGCCTGCCAAGCGCTGAAATTACTGGAGGTCTGCATCACCAATTCCGTGTCACCCTTTTTGATGACGAAGAATTTATTGTGCATCGAGCCGTGATCCGGATCCTGGCAGGAGTTCGGACACTTCACCAGGTCGATGCCCGCTTTCGCGAACTTGCTCTCGACAGTGGAGTCGATAAAGCCGACCACGATACGGACGCTGACACCACTCGACGCCGCATTCACCAGCGAGTCGGCAACTGCGGTGGCACCCCCGTCGGTGCCCCACGTGTACAAAGCGATTCGAATGTAATCGCCGGACTCACCAGCAGCCGCAGCTTCCGCTGTCGCGTCGATCTTTGCTTTTATCTTGCGCGCTATGATGCGGTCTTCGACCCCTGAACCATAAGTGAAGCAGACTTCATAATTTCCCGATTCCGAACAGGTTCCCTCTGCAGCCGACGCGCTGGGTGCCGACACGATTGCAGCCAGCATGGACAGAGCGAGCAAAATCGCAACTTTCCACCCGCGCCATCGGTGAGTACTTCTCTCATATGTCACCGCAGCATGGTACGGGCACTCTCGGCAATGGTCGAGCTATTCCCCATGGGAACGCCCACCCGGGCAGTCTCCGATTGCATTCGCATTACTGGCGGCGAACCCTTCAGGGGCTCCTGGCACCACGAGTTTCGTCGGTCTTCGCTCTCGCCCGCCACTACTGTTCGTGTCGGCGCGGCTACCCAAAGACAAGCGTACAGGTGCACACGACACGACACGGTTTCACTCAGGGTGACGCGTCATTCCCAGTCATGTGAGCGCGTCGGACGTAGCGCGTCTGATCGAACCGACGGCCTGGGCGGGCACGTTCGCGGAAGTGACGATCACTACGCCTTTGGTTCGACTGCGTGTCATCCGGGGGCCACCTCCCGTTGAAACGTCTGAACGCCTACCGACGACCACGGAGTGACCGCCATGCCCGTACCCCTGCTCCACCGGCTCTTCCACGTCATAAGCCCACGCCGTCGACCGGTCGACGGCTCCAGCCGTGTCCTGATCGCGCCGCTCGTCGCTCGCTCGGGGTTGACCACCAGAGCTCTGGTCGGGGGCCTGCTCGCGGCGGCGTTCACCGCGCAGGCCGTCGGCGCGCTGCTGCCGCACGTGCCGCTGCTGCTCGCCGCGACCGCCGCCTCCCTGGCCGCCGAGGGCGTCCTCTACCGGTGGCAGCGCGGCATGCTGTCGCTGTTCGCCAGGTCCCACGCGGACATCACCGTCCGGCACGTCCTGCGCGACCTGCTGCTCGTGGTCGGCCTGCTCCGCCTCGGCGAGCAGCACCGCGAGACGGTGTACGCGCCGCTGGTCGCCGGCCTGCTCGCCTGCTACGCCCTGCACTGCGCGACCCAGGCGGTCTCGGTGCTGGTCCGCCGCAGCCGCACCCTGCCGGTGGTGACCCGGAACATCGACGCCTCGGCGCTCCGGCTCACCCCGGCGCCGCCGGTGCTGCTGCGCCGCCCCGGCCGCCGGCTGCCGGCCTTCGGACTGCCCGCGACCGCCGGGCTGCTGGTCACCGTGGCCGCCGACGCGCCGCTGGCCGGGGCGGCGGGCCTCGCCCTGTCCCTGCTCGCCTCGCTGGCCGGCCTGGGCGCGCTGCTGGTCCGGCTGCTGCCGGGGCGGCGGCCCGCCGGCGAGCGGGAGGTGCTCGACTGGTTCGACGCCTGGCTGGCCGAGTACCGGCCCACCGTCGGGCTGTACTTCTCCGGCGGCGCCTCGTCGGCGTACCAGGCGAACATGTGGCTGGAGCCGCTCGCCGGGCTCGGCGGGCGGCCGGTGGTGGTGCTGCGCGAGCGGTTCATGGTGCAGAAGATCGCGGCGACCGACCTGCCGGTCGTCTGCCTGCCGAAGGTGTCCACGCTGATGCGCCTGGAGCACTCCACCCTCCAGGTGCTCATCCACCCCTCGAACTCCGGCAAGACCTCGCAGGTGCTGCGCATCCCCACCATCAAGCACGCCTTCGTCAACCACGGCGAGAGCGACAAGCTGTCCTCCTGCAACCCGTACGCGAAGGCCTACGACCAGGTGTGGGTGGCCGGTCCGGCGGCGCGCGAGCGGTACGCGCTGGCCGAGGTCGGCGTCGAGGACAAGGACGTGGTGGAGATCGGCCGCCCGCAGCTCGACGCGGTACGGCCGTACGACGGTCCGCCCACCGGCCGGTACACGACCGTGCTGTACGCGCCGACCTGGGAGGGCTGGGACGGCCAGCCCGGCAACACCTCGGTGCTCGCGGCCGGGGAGAACCTGGTCCGGGCGCTGCTCGCGGACCCCGGGGTACGGCTGCTCTACAAGCCGCATCCGCTGACCGGGTCGGTCGACCCCCGGGCCGGTGCGGCCGATCTGCGGGTCCGGGAGCTGATCCGGGCCGCCAACCGGGAGCGGTCCGGCACGCGGCCCTCGGCGGCGGCGGAACTGGCCCGGCGCACGGCGGAGTTGGAGCGGGTCACCGCGTCCGCCGGGCGGGCCGGGGCGGACCAGGTGGAGCGGATGCTCGCGCAGTCGGCGCCGGAGCCGGGGCGGGCGGCGGCGGTGGCGCGGGCGGCGGCGGCCTGGGACGAGGCGTACTGGGCGGCGCTGCCCGCCGGGGAGCACCAGATCGTCACGGACGCCCGGCCCGCGCTGTACTCCTGCTTCAACCGGGCCGACCTGCTGATCAGCGACGTCTCCAGCGTGATCAGCGACTTCCTGGCCAGCGGCAAGCCGTACGCGGTGGCCAACACCAGCGGGCTGTCCGAGGAGGCGTTCCGGGTCGCCTTCCCGACGGTGGCCGCGGCGACCGTGCTGACGCCGGACGCGGCCGGGGTGCCGGCGCTGCTCGACGCCGTGCGGCGGCCGGAGCTGGACGCGTTCGCCGCGGCCCGCGCGGAACTGGCGCTGCGGCTGCTGGGGCCGGCCGAGCCGCCCGCGCAGGAGCGGTTCGCCGCGGCCGTACGGGCGCTGAGCGCGACGGCGCGGGGACACCGGGAGCGGATGGCCGGGCGGCTCGCGGCGGAACTGCCCGGTCAGCGGCGCGGGACGCGGCCCGTCACGCCGCCGCCGGGCGGTCCCCTCGGCTGAGGGGGCGGGCGGTCAGCAGGCGGCGGACCCGGCGCAGCACGCGGCGCGGGAAGGAGAGCCGGGGCCGCTCGCGGTAGCCGGGGAACGGGCGGGCCTCGCGCGGACCGGCCAGATAGACCTCGTCGGGGACGCCCGCCTTCCGGTCCCGGAAGTGCGGGTAGACCAGGTACAGACGGCGGCCGTTGCGCTCCAGCAGCCCGGCGGCCTGCTTCTTGTCGCGGACGAAGCGCACCACGTCCGTCAGCAGGTCGGGCCGCCGGACGGCCACCAGGTGCAGCCGCAGCCTCTCGTGCACCTTGAGCAGGCGGGCGACGCCCTCGGTCCAGTACGCGTCCATCAGCGGCCCGGCCAGCTCCAGCTTGTGCCGCCGTACCTCCTCGTCGTCCTTGAGCCAGCGGGGGCCGAACTGGGGCAGCAGCGTGACGAGGAAGGGGCGCACCATGAGCCGGTCGCGCCGCTCGCCCGGCGGGACCAGCTCGGCGATCAGGCGCATCAGGGCGCGTGCGGAGTCGAAGCGCAGCGCGTAGCCGCCGCTCTTGGTCACCTGCTTGCCGTCCGCGCGGCCCACCAGGTAGTAGCAGGTGTGGTCGGCGATCACCGAGACCCCGTCCGCCCGCAGGTACGCCTCCATGGTGAACAGCGCGTCCTCGCCGGTGAACAGGGACTCGTCGAACCTCATGCCGTGCCGCTCCAGGAGGGCGCGGCGGAACAGCTTCTGGGCGCTGAGGGTGAACTTGATGTTGGAGGAGAAGACGTCGGTGCGCTCCACCGTCCGGTGCCACATCGACTTGGGGGCCTGGCGGTCGACGCCCTCGACCCGGCCGAGGACCACGTCCGTGCCGGCCCGGTCGGCCATGGCGACCATCCGCTCAAGGGCCTCGGGCCCGAGCCGGTCGTCGGCGTCGAGGAAGAAGACGTAGCGCCCCCTGGCCCTGGCCAGGCCGGCGTTGCGGGGGCCGCTGGGGCCGCCGGAGTTGTCCTGGCGGAGCACGGTGACGGGCATCGGGGCACGGGCGGCGAACTCCTGGAGGCACTCCCCCGTGCCGTCGGTGGAGCCGTCGTCCACCGCGACGACCTCGACGCGCTCCGGGCCGATGGTCTGCGCCTCGACGGACGCCAGGCACTCCACCAGGTACGGCATCGCTTCGTACGCCCCGATGATCACGGTGACATCGGGCTGAGTCACGGTCGCTTTCTCCCTGCTCATGGGTCTTTCCCCGGTATTTCCGCTATGGCTACGTGTTAGACGGGAGTCCGGGGAAGCGGGTTGCCTCGACCACCTGTTCCGGTGACGGACCTCACGCTTTTGCAGGCGGAAACGGCCCGGCCCCCGGGAGAGGCGGTCTCTCGGGGGCCGGGCCGGGTGCTGCCGGGGGTCAGCCGGCGTTGACGTTGTCCGTCTCGCCGGCGGCGCTCGCGCGCTGGCCGGGCAGCGCGTCGGCCAGTTCCACGTCCGGGCCGCCGGCCACGATCCGGGACCGCTGGCCCGCGTTGCGCGCCTCGGCCTTCACGGCGAGGCCGGCGACCGCGGAGTTGAACTGCTCGATGGAGGTCGGCTCGTCGGGGCCGAGCAGATAGCGCTTGAGCTCCTTGCGGTCCCCGGCGAGCGGGTCGCGGTCCGGGTCGCGGACCGCGGCGAGCAGCCCGTCCAGCTCGGCGGCGCTGTTGGTGAGGACCACCGCGGCGCGCACCGCGGTGTTCTGCCGCTTGAACTCCTCCTCGCCCAGGTCGGCGGAGTCCGTCACCGCGTACGGCTTGCCGCTGGCGATGAAGTCGGAGACCACGCTGGAGATGTCGGAGACCAACGCGTCGGAGACGTTGAAGCAGTCGTACAGGCGCGGTTCGGCGCCCGTGCCGATCCGGTGCTCCCAGTCCGGGACGGACCGCCAGTAGGCGGCGTTCCACTCGGCGCGAAGCCGGGCGACCTCCTGGTGCCGCTGGATGTCGACCAGGCCGTCGCGGGACGCCTCGGCCTCGTCGCCCTGCTCGGTGCCGCCCGTCAGCTCGGCGAGCCGGGCCTCGATCCGGGCCAGCTCGGCGCGGGCCGCGGCCCGGCCGGCGGCGTCGGCGGTGAACCGGGCGTCGGCGGCGCGCTCGGCGGTGGCCTTCTCGATCAGGGCGGTGATCCGCCGGTGGACGGTCTTGGCGCGGGCGCTGCGGGTGCCGGTGAAGGGGTGCGGCTTGTAGAGGACGCGGACCGGCGGGTCGGCGGTGACCAGCTTCCGCACGATGTTCTCGCCGGCCAGCAGCAGCGAGGTGTTGCCCGGGTTGTCGTCCCAGCCCTCCCAGGTGGGGGCGTACAGCACGGTCGGCATCCGGCCCTCGGGCACGCCCTGCCAGGTCCGGATGGGGGCGAGCTGCGGGCGGCCGACCTCCACGATGTCCTCGTCGCGGACGCCGACGTCGGCGATGGCGTAGCGGTCGCGGCCCGCGCGGCCGGCGGTCCACACCTCGTCGTACACCTTGCTGAACGGGTTGATGCTGGCGACCTTGTCGCTGTCGCCGTGGCCGATGAAGACGTGCTTCATGGTCGGGACGCGCAGCATGTGGATGTTCTTGCCGACGTTGGCCGCGTAGAGCGCGACGCGGACCGTGGAGAGGTCCATGTTCATCAGGTGCACACCCCCGGGCACGCAGATGACGGGGACCGTGGTCGGCGCCAGGCTCTGCAGGATGGCCCGTTCGCGCAGCACGATCAGCGGCCGGGTGTCGAGCTGCTCCATGGTCTCCAGCCACATGTTGACCTGGTAGGCGGAGTCCTTGGAGCCGGAGAAGTACAGCACCGTCTCGGGCCGGTACTCGCGCAGCCATTCGTCGACCGCGGCGAGCACCTTCTCGGCGTTCGGCGGGAGCCGCCGGCCGCGCAGGTAGGGCAGCAGCGCCAGCGCGTACAGGGCGGCCGCGCCCAGCGTGACGCCGATGCCGATGAAGCCGGGGAGGTCGGAGCCGGTCTCGGCGGAGACCAGGACGCCGGCGACGGCGGCCAGGTCGAAGTGGAGGATCTTCTCGGCGGAGCGGTTCAGCAGCCCGCGCGGCGGGGCGTCCGGGATGCGCAGGCGGGAGGCCAGGTCGACGTTGCGGGTGGCGACCGGCAGCCGTCGCCGGTTGCGGATCAGCGTGACCAGGGCGCCGTGCGGGGCCTGGAGGCCGTAGAAGGCGATGAAGCAGGCGATGGCGGCGTAGTAGATCAGGTCGTCCGCGAGGGACAGCCGGGCCAGCAGCAGGACGAGCAGGAGCTGACGGATCAGGAAGCGGATCGACAGACCGGCGCGGATCTTGCCGAGCCGGTTGATCAGATAGCTGTTCCTGCGGTGCAGATAGTGGTCCGCCAGGTACGTCACGGCGGCCGCGGCCGCGAAGGCGGGGATGCTCGGGACGAGCGCGGCCACCATCACGCCGGGGAAGCCCAGCATCATGAGGACCGCCGCGGCCAGCTCGGCCGCGCTGCCCACCCGGGCGACGCGAATAGCGGTGGATATCACGGAGAACCTGCTCGTTGAAGGGGGTGTTCCGATGTTGTGCTGCTGCCCTGCTGGGTTTGTGAGCGATAGGTGAAGGTACGGATTCAGGCCCCTGCGAACGCCCGGGGAATGAGCAAACGCAGAGGCCTGAATATCCGAAGATTTATTACCGCGATTATTACACGCCGTCCTGACGGGCCAGCACCGAGGCCAGTGCCTGGTCGAATCCGGTGGCGCGGGCCGCGCCCGCCGTCGGGTCCTGCTGGCGGACGTCGATGACATGGCCGGTCAGCTCGGAGAGCAGCACGTCCAGCGAGGTGTGCGCCACCGCCTCGGAGGAGAGCAGGCTGCCCGCGGGCTCCTGGCCGAACGCCTTGGTGCGCATCGGGGTCGCGGTGCGCTCGGGGTTGATGCAGTTGACGCGGACGCCGTCGCCGGCCCACTCGTCGGACAGGGCCTGCGTGAGATTGACCATCGCGGCCTTGGTGGAGGAGTACAGGGAGTACTCGGCGCGGCCCCGGGTGTAGCTGCTGGAGGTGTAGAGCAGCAACTGGCCGCCGGTCTCGGCGAGGTACTTGTACGAGGAGCGGGCGATCTGCACCGGCGCCAGGTAGTTGACCTTCAGCGCCTCCTCGATGGTGGCGTTGTCGGTCTCGGCGAGCTTGCCGATGCGCAGCACGCCCGCGGTGTTGACGACGTAGTCGATGCGCCCGGTCTCGGCGTACGCCTTGGACAGGGCGTCGTCGACCTCCTCCGGGTTCTCCACGTGGGTGCCGGTGGTGGAGCGGCCCAGCGCGTAGACGGTGGCGCCGTAGGACTCGGCGAGTTCGGCGATGTCCTTGCCGATGCCGTAGGAGCCGCCGAAGACGACCAGGGTCTTGCCGGTGAGCAGTTCGCGGTAGGTCTCCTCGCCCTTCTGCTCGGGCGCGGCGGAGGAGGCCAACTGGAACAGCTTGTCGGCGATGAACACGTCGACGGGCTGGGTGACCTTCATGTTGTACTCGTCGCCCGCGACGACGTGGATCGGCACGTCGGGCAGGTACTTCAGCACGACCGAGCAGTCGTCGGTGGCCTGGAAGTTGGGGTCGCCGGCCGCGACCTGGTAGGCGCGGCGGATCGTGGACAGCTTGAACGCCTGGGGCGTCTGGCCGCGGCGCAGCCGGGAGCGGTCCGGGATCTCGGTGATGAACTCGCCGTCCTGGCCGTGGGTGCGGGTCACGATGATGGTGTCCGCGGACGGGATGGCCACGTCCACGGCCTCGTAGCGCTCCAGCGCGGCCACGCAGTCGTCGATCACGCGCTGCGAGAGCAGGGGGCGTACGGCGTCGTGGAAGAGGACGTTGAGGTCCTCGCCCTCGGCCAGGCCCTCGCGCAGGGCGGCGATGGCGCGCTCGGTGGTCTCGTTCCGCGTGGCGCCGCCCTCGATGACCTTCTTGACCTTCGTCAGGCCGGCCTTGGCGACGATCTTCTCGATGTCGGGGACGTAGCCCGGCGCCATCAGCACGATGACGTCGTCGATGGAGTCGGCGTTCTGGAAGGTGGTCAGGGTGTGCTCGATGACTGCCTTGCCGGCGATCTTCAGCAACTGCTTGGGGATCGACAGACCCACCCGCTGGCCGGTGCCACCGGCCAGGATCACTGCGGTGGTACGGGGCTTGGCTATGTGCTGGGACACAGGTGACCTACCTTGGGGCGTCAGGGAACCTGGAAATGGTCCCACTTGTGGTTACCGCAGTGCAAGGTGAGCGACCTCCACCGCATTTGTGCGCGCAACCTGCCATTCACCTTGCGCTCCTGGTGACCCGGGGCGGGTCCGGGAACGGTTCCCGTACGGCCGGGGAATTCCTGTGAGCAAGTCCACAGATGAGGGCAGTTGTCGGGTCAGCGCCGCCGCAGTTTCCGCAGGCAGCGGTGGCCGAGCACCTTCACCAGGTCCTTCGACGGGGTCTGGTGGACGGTGCGCGCCTTGGCCGGAGCGCTGTGCCGCACGGGCGCCGAGGCCGCGGCGGCGAGCGTCCCGTACAGCGCCTGGGCGGCCGTCTCGGGAGCGATCCGCGGTTCGGCGGCCGGCGGTGTCCGCTCGGGCACGGCGGAGAGCAGCGCCGGGTCGCCGAGCACGCGCACGCCGAGGGCGGCGATCCCGGCGGCGGCCTCGGCGCCGATCGCGGCGGCGGCCTCGGCGGCCCACGCGGGCGTGGTGATCCGGGCGTCGCACGGCGCGGGAGCGCAGGTGTTCTTCATGTGCATGACGGCGCCATTGCGGACGAGCCGGGAATACAGTTCCTCGGGCAGGCCGTGTGCGCGGAATTCCTTGTTGAGAATCCGCAGCATTTCGGTCTCGGCCAGGGTGAGGGACCGATTCGCCGCGTCCGGAACGGCCCGCAGCAGATCGCGGGGCAGTCCGAGCAGTGCCTCGAAGGTGCGCAGCAGTCCGTCCCGGTCCCGGTCGTCGACCACGACGACGGTGACCCGCCCGGGTCCCACCGCCCGGACCCACCGCTCCACCAGCCGGTCGTGCCGGTGCCGGCGCCAGAAGCTGGGGGTCGGCCTGTCGTACGGCGGCTTCCTGAGCATGTGCTCCAGCCAGTTCCCGTAGCCCATGCGCAGCCCGTTCTGCACGTATTGCTGCCACTGCGAGGGCATGATCCTGGCCAGCGGGCGCAGGGTCACCAGGACGTGCACGCGGTCGCCGCCGAGCTGCTCCACGATCCGGGCGACGGTCGCGTCGTCGTCGGCGTCGGCGAAGAACTCGCTGCTGATCACGGAGGTGCGCCGGCCGGTGGCGCGGACCTGGTCCAGCAGCCGGGTCCAGTGCCGGCCGGTCGGCGCGGGGTCGCCCATCATGGCGGGCCGGGCGCAGGCGGCGAGGGCGGCCTCCATGGGGTGCCGGGTGTGCGCGGGGAACTCCACGCCGTGCGCCCGCATGGCGTCCTTCGCGGCGAACAGGGCGCCCTGGACGGCGGTGGTCCCGGTCTTGTGCGGGCCGATGTGCAGCAGGCGGGTGCCGGCGGGCAGCGGTGGGATCGCGGGCAGCGGTGGGATCGCCTCGTTCACCGGGGTGTCGTCTCTCGTACAGTCCGTGTCCATGGTCAAGGGACGGTAGGAGATCTGCCTGAGGAAGTGCTGAGAAGGGGCTGGGACGGTGATGAGTCCCGGCCCCTCGCGGCCCGGCGGGGTCGGACCAGGCTTCCGGTGCGGGTTGTCGGCCCGGCGCGGGTCCCGCTCCTTGCGGAAGGCGGCCTGGGGCGGGTCCTGGGGGACGTCGCCGGCGTAGTCGTTGGTGACCTCGTGGTCGTCGAAGGTGAGGACGAAGGGGGCGCCCGCGTGCATCGCGGCGGGGACCGCCCGCCGGACCGGGCAAGGCGAGCGCATGGCAAGACGACGGACAGCGGGAAACCCGCCACGGCAGGGGAACGAGCCCCTGCCCCGACGGGTCCCTCGGGTGTTCAGCGGACCAACGGGCGCACCGCGCGCACGGTCCGACAGGCCCCTAGAAGGGCTCGAAGCCCTCGAACTCCTGGTCCGACTCGTCGCGTTCGGCCTGCTTGTCCCGGCGGCGCTGGGCGGCGGGCCGCGGCGCCTCGAAGCGGTGGTCCTCGCCGCGCCGGCCGAGCATCTCGGCGCCGGCCATCATCGACGGCTCCCAGTCGAAGACGACCGCGTTGTCCTCGGGGCCGATGGCCACGCCGTCGCCCGCGCGGGCCCCGGCCTTCATCAACTGCTCCTCGACACCGAGGCGGCCGAGGCGGTCGGCGAGGTAGCCCACGGCCTCGTCGTTGTTGAAGTCGGTCTGCCGCACCCAGCGCTCGGGCTTCTCGCCGCGCACCCGGAACAGCCCGTCCTCCTCGCGGACCACGGTGAAGCCCGCGTCGTCCACGGCCTTGGGCCGGATCACGATCCGGGTGGCCTCTTCCCTGGGCTTGGCGGCACGCGACTGCGCCACCAGCTCGGCGAGGGCGAACGACAGCTCGCGCAGTCCCATGTGCGCCAAGGCCGACGCCTCGAAGACGCGGTAGCCGCGCGCCTCCAGGTCGGGCCGCACCATCTCGGCGAGGTCCTTGCCGTCCGGGACGTCGATCTTGTTCAGGACGACGATGCGCGGCCGGTCGCCGAGCCCGCCGTACTGCCGCAGCTCCTCCTCGATGATGTCGAGGTCGGAGACGGGGTCGCGGTCGGACTCCAGGGTGGCGGTGTCCAGCACGTGCACCAGCACGCTGCACCGCTCCACGTGCCGCAGGAACTCCAGGCCCAGGCCGCGGCCCTGGCTGGCGCCCGGGATGAGGCCGGGCACGTCGGCGATGGTGTAGACGGTCGACCCGGCGGTGACGACGCCCAGGTTCGGCACCAGCGTGGTGAACGGGTAGTCGGCGATCTTCGGCTTGGCCGCGGAGAGCACCGAGATCAGCGAGGACTTGCCCGCGCTCGGGTAGCCGACCAGCGCCACGTCGGCGACCGTCTTCAGCTCCAGTACGACGTCCTGGAGGTCACCGGGCTCGCCGAGCAGCGCGAAGCCGGGGGCCTTGCGCCGGGCCGAGGCCAGCGCCGCGTTGCCGAGCCCGCCCCGGCCGCCCTGCGCGGCGACGTAGGAGGTGCCGTGGCCGACCAGGTCGGCCAGGACGTTGCCCGCCTTGTCCAGGACGACCGTGCCGTCCGGCACCGGCAGGACCAGGTCCTGCCCGTCCTTGCCGGAGCGGTTGCCGCCCTCGCCGGGCTTGCCGTTGGTGGCCTTGCGGTGCGGGGAGTGGTGGTAGTCCAGGAGCGTGGTCACGGACTGGTCGACGGTGAGGATGACGTCGCCGCCCCGCCCGCCGTTGCCGCCGTCGGGGCCGCCGAGCGGCTTGAACTTCTCCCGGTGCACGGAGGCACAGCCGTGGCCTCCGTTACCCGCGGCGACATGCAGCTCGACGCGGTCCACGAAGGTGGTCATGGGATGTGCCTCCAGTTACGTACGGGTGTTTCCTGATGTAACACGCGAAAGGCGGACCCGCTTCCCCGGGGGGAAGTGAGGTCCGCCTCGCGAAAGTGTCCGGTCAGGCGACCGGGACGATGTTCACGACCTTGCGGCCACGGTGGGTGCCGAACTGCACCGAACCGGCCTCCAGGGCGAACAGCGTGTCGTCGCCGCCGCGGCCGACACCGGCGCCCGGGTGGAAGTGGGTGCCGCGCTGGCGGACCAGGATCTCGCCCGCGTTGACGACCTGACCGCCGAAGCGCTTCACGCCGAGGCGCTGAGCGTTGGAGTCACGACCGTTCCGGGTGGACGATGCGCCCTTCTTGTGTGCCATCTCTCCTCAGTCCCTTACTTCGCAGCCGCGGGGATCTCAGTGACCTTGATCGCCGTGTACTGCTGGCGGTGGCCCTGACGACGGCGGTAGCCGGTCTTGTTCTTGTAGCGCAGAATGTCGATCTTCTGGCCCTTGTGGTGGTCCACGACCTCGGCCTGGACCTTGATGCCGGCCAGCACCCACGGGTCGCTGGTCACAGCGTCGCCGTCGACAACGAGCAGGGTCGAGAGCTCGACCGTGTCGCCAACCTTGGCGGTGGAAATCTTGTCAACCTCAACGATGTCACCGACAGCAACCTTGTGCTGGCGGCCACCGCTGCGCACGATGGCGTACACGCGGATCTCTCTTTCGCTCGGAGAACGGCACCCCCGCAGGCCAGCCGCCCGGCGACGGACACGGACGGCCTCTCCCGGACACCGGGGCACCCGGAAGGAAGAAGGTTTACGGGGATGTGGCGTGCCGATGGACACGCCGACGGTCAAGGTTACGGGGACCGCGTACGGGGGTCAAACCGGGCCATGGTCGGCTTGACGTGAGCCGCGCACCCCGGCCGCCTCAGGGCGGGCATCGACCCTCGCGAATTCGCCGTTCACGACCCGCCGGGTCCGCCCGTTGCGGCCCGTTCAGGCAGGGGGAGCGCCGGGTCGGACATATGACTTCGTCGCCCGGCTCGCCCCGCACAGACGCTGGGTCCCTCATTTCCCCGATGCGGTGAACATCGACGCGATCCTCAGCGCCGCGTACCGCAAATGCCGGATCGAGCTGACTTCGAAGCGCGTGAAGAGCAGCCCACGGGGCTGGCCGAGGCGGACGGTCCTGCGACTCGTCTGCTACGCAGCATATTAGCGCTGGAATTCGACGGACAAGGGGGACCGGTCCGCTCGGTAGAGTATTAACAAACACCCCTGGAGCGCGCCGCCACGATTAGGCGATCGGCGCGCCCCAGGATCAAGCGACAGGATCAGATGAAGTCGTTGAGGTCCGCTCCCCCCAAGCAGATCCAATCTGCCGGCGAACCAAGCCCGTCAAACCCTACGTTGCTACTGAAGCCACCCGCGACCAGCGTACGCCTCAGTTCATAGTAGCCGTTCCCTATATAGTCCCAGACATACCCGTTCACCGACAGGTTGCTGTCATAGGAGTTAATTTCAGCGAAGGCCGATGAGGTGTCCCCGACATTGAAGCACGTGTTCGTGCTTCGCGTCAGGATCCTGTCTCCCTTGAAGTTGTCCTGGTCGTAAACACAGAGGGCGCCAGAAGAACAAGGGCCATCGGCCTGCGCCGGCCCTGCCGTCACAAGCATGCCACCACCCATGACGGCCAATGCCGAAATGACCGTCGCAGCCTTCCGCCTGAAGTTCATTACTCCTCCTACTTGGTCGAAAGAATTCACGACTGATACCCAATGACCATAAGGCAACAGGAAGGGGGACGGGAAGACAAAATACAGAAGAGGGAACCTGCCTTCCGCTTCGAGTCGGAATCGAAGCACCACGGCATGAATCGTGATCGAGTTCATGAGGTCAAGTTCATCGCTATCCCGTGCGTCAGTTGCGTTGCCCCTTGAAGGCCATCGATTTTGACAGGATTACCCGAAACATGCTTGACGTAGACGCGCATGATGAATTGACGCGTGCCGCACGCCGGGTCGATCGGCAGGCCTGCGAGAGAGAAGTACGTCGCGTAGTGATGGGCGTCGTCGCGAATGGTGCGGCGCGTTGTCGGCGTGCTGTGGACCTTGCAGGTGTGAGCTGTCGTGTCGAGCTGTATGACTTCGAAACGGGTGTCGACCACGGAGTTGGTGCCGCGTGGCTGTTCGTGGGGTACGACACTGCTGCTCTGGCAGGATGCCGTGTTCCGGTAGCAAGTGGTCAACGTGACATTCGCCAGGGCTTCGACGGCGGTGGCGTCGGCTGCGGCAGCCCACTTGTACACCGGCGTTCCGTCCGTATAGAAGACCCAGGCCGGCGTGGAGGTCCAGGGGCCGACATAGCTGCACGTCGGCGAAGTACCGTCACTGCTGCACGTCGGGTTCGCCCACCACCGAGCCCCGCGCTGGTCGGTGTTGCTGATCTCCATCCAGGTGTTATCCGCGGTCGCCGTCAAGTGGTAGGTGGAACTCGCGCTGGACGCCGTCCATGCGTGGACCCCGCAGGTGTACGTTCCCGCCGACGGTGCGGTGAACAGGAGGTCGGCGTAGAGCGGAAGGTGACCAGGGTCGGCATACGACGCGGCGTCCGACCCCTCGTGATTGCGTGCGGTAGCCCCGGTGAAACCGACCTGTCCGCCGGCCGCATCGACACAACGCACAGTGAGTGTCAGCCCGGCGATCTGGGTCATGCTGCTGGTGGTGTCGATGCGACCGCGTACATGACGCGATTCCCCTGCGGCGAGGTGAACCGTCCGGGCGAGGACCCGGGTGGTGAGCCCGGCGGGTATGTCCACGTCGTCGACCAGAGTGGTGCGGGACTTACCGCCGTCATCGGCCACGGTGACTGCCGACGCCGGAGCCATCGCCGTCACCGTCGCGATCATGGTGACGAAAGTGACGGCAGCCCTCCCGACGCTCACGCGCATGGTCCCCCGCAACTGTTCGGGATGTGTTCATGGACAACCGCTGTATATCGGTCCAGTGGACGGAAGGCCACGCCTCCACCTCGCACGGAGTCCAGACATGGCCTGTTCTCGACTGACGGAAGCGGTCCCGCATTCCCACCCTGACGGTGTCAGCCGCAGGCACCTCTGCCACAACGCCGACATCCGGGCGAGCGAACACTGTCTTGATCGATCACACGCGCAGACTGCCGCGGGTCCCGCCCGCGCTGCCGACCACAGGGAACGAACGCTCGTTCCTGGACCCGTATGCTCACTGCACACGTAGCAGATGCCGGAGGGTCGAACAGGTGAACTATAGGATCCAGCCCACCGCCCAGGTCGACGAGAGCGCCGAGGTAGGCGACGGCAGCAGTGTGTGGGATCTCGCCCAGATCCGAGAGGGTGCGCGGCTGGGCGAGAATTGTGTGATCGGCCGGGGGGCGTACGTGGGTCCGGCCGTGCGCATGGGCGACAACTGCAAGCTGCAGAACTACGCGCTGGTCTACGAGCCCGCCGAGCTGGGCGACGGCGTCTTCATCGGCCCGGCCGTGGTCCTCACCAACGATCACAACCCGCGTTCGGTGGACCCGGAGGGCAACCAGAAGCGCGGCGGCGACTGGGAACCCGTCGCGGTGAAGATCGCCGACGGAGCCTCGGTCGGCGCCCGTTCGGTGTGCGTGGCCCCGGTCACGATCGGCCGCTGGGCGATGGTCGCCGCGGGCGCGGTGGTGACGAAGGACGTCCCCGACTTCGCCTTGGTGGCGGGTGTACCAGCACGGCAGATCGGCTGGGTGGGTCGAGCCGGTGTTCGCCTGACCGAACGCGACGGCGAGCCGGGAGTGTGGGAGTGCCCGCAGAGTGGGCGGCTTTACGAGGAGAGAGACGGGGCGCTCGTTGAGCGCTCCACGTGACCGTCACGCATCCCCCTCCCCCTCAGGCGACGAACGAAGCACCGCCGAAGCAGCGAACAGAAGAGTGTGCAGTGAAAGTCATCAGCATCGTCGGGGCCCGTCCCCAACTGGTGAAGCTCGCCCCCATCGCGGCGGCCTTCGCGCGGACCGAGCACGAGCACCAGATCGTGCACACCGGTCAGCACTATGACGCCGACCTCTCCGACGTCTTCTTCTCCGGCCTCGGCATTCCCGACCCGGATGTCCACCTCGGCGTCGGCTCCGGCAGTCACGGCGTGCAGACCGGTGCCGTGCTGTCCGCGCTGGACCCGGTGCTGGAGCAGGCGCGACCCGACTGGGTCCTCGTGTACGGCGACACCAACTCCACGGTCGCCGGCGCGCTGTCCGCCGTGAAGATGCACCTGAAGGTCGCGCACCTGGAGGCCGGGCTGCGCTCTTTCAACCGGCGGATGCCGGAAGAGCACAACCGCGTCCTCACCGACCACTGCGCCGACCTGCTGCTGGCACCCACCGAGGAGGCCGTGCGCCACCTCGCCAGCGAGGGACTCGCCCACCGTACCCGGCTGGTCGGCGACGTGATGGTCGACATCTGCCTGCGCATCCGCGACCAGGTGCGGTCCGGCGCCTTCCCGGCGCCGGAACTGCCCGAGGGCATCGATCCCGCGGAGCCGTTCCTGCTGGCGACCCTGCACCGCCCGGACAACACCGACGACCCGGAGCGGCTCGCCGCGATCATCGGCTCGCTCGCCAGACTGCCCGTCCCGGTGGCGCTGGCCGCGCACCCCCGCCTGGTCGCCCGCGCCGAGGAGCACGGCATCAAGCTGGCCCAGGGCAACATACGCGTCGGCCGCCCGCTCCCCTACGCGAGTCTGGTCGCCGCCGTACTGGCCTCGATCGGCGTGGTCACCGACTCGGGCGGACTGCAGAAGGAGGCGTTCCTGCTGGAGCGCGTCTGCACCACCGTCCGCCCCGAGACGGAGTGGGTGGAAACCGTCCGCACCGGCTGGAACATCCTCGTTCCCGACCCGCACACGCTGACGCCGACCGAGTGGACCGAAACGGTCACCCGGCCGGCACCGGTCGGTGATCCCGGCACTCCCTACGGCGACGGCCAGGCCGCACGGAACGTCGTCCGGCTCATGGAGGAGCTCGTGGAGGAAGGGAGGGAGGGCAGCCGGTCCGCCTGACACACCGCCGGACAGCGAGCCCCTGCCTTCCTCACGGAGGGCCACAGGCGACCCGGGTCCGCGCACGTCAGCGTGCTAGCGTCATCAGCCATGCCATCGTCTCCCCTGCCCGATCCGTCTACGGAAGGTAGACGGCCGCACGTCATCTACCTCGCGATCGGCTTCCCTCCGGCGGCCAAGAGCTCCACGTACCGGATGCGCGAGACCGCCAACCAGTTCGTGAAGGCCGGCTGGGACATCACGGTCGTGAACATCGCCCGAAAGTCCTGGGATCTCGATTCCGGCATCGATCTCTCCTTGCTGGAGCAGGTCGACCCCCGCGTGAACATCGTCGAACTGCCGCTGTCGCGCGAGGATCTGGAAACGGACATCCGTCTCTACGACGAGGCACGCGCACTCGACCCGGACGGCTGGGTCGCCCAACTCCGCCGCCGCCAGCGGGAGACCTTCCCGGAGCCCAATTTCGGTGAGTGGCGCGGCGACCTGGAACAAGCCGTTCTCCGTATTCACCGGGAGCGGCCGGCGGACCTGCTGCTCGCCAGTTGCGTGCCGTACGTGAACCTAGCGGCGGCCTGGAAGCTCTGGGAAGAGGCCCGGGTGCCGTACGCGGTGGATTTCCGCGACGGCTGGTCCATCGACGTCATCGAGGGCGTCGAGGCGTTCTCCCGCACCTCCGAGGAGGGCCGCTGGGAGCAGAAGATCCTCGATCACGCGGTGTCCCTGTGGGTGGTCAACGACCCGATCGCCGAGCATTACCGCACCCGCTACCCGGAGTTCGCCGACCGCGTCCACGTCGTACGCAACGGCTACGACGCCGACAGTTCGCCGGGCCGAACACACCGGGCGGACCACGAGTCCGGTCTGGTCTTCGGATACCTCGGCACGGTCAACTTCAGCCTGGCACACCTGGAAACGGTGCTGAACGCCTGGCGGGCGGCTCGGGCGAAGGAGCCACTGCTGGCGAACGCACGCTTTGAGTTCCGCGGCCACCTCGGTGCCGGCGCCAGCCGCGGAGCCAACCGACATGCCGAGGTTCTCAAGCAGGCCGAGGCCGACGGGGTCTTCTACGGAGGACCGGCGGCGAAGTCCGAGGTGTCTTCGATCTATGCCGGCTGGGACGCCATGGTGCTGATCCTCATCGGCGGCCGGTACGTCACCTCCGGCAAGGTTTACGAGTACATGGCGACGGGTCTGCCGATCGTGTCGGCGCACGCCGTCGAGCATGACGCCTCCAACGTGTTGCGGGGTCATCCGCTGTGGACGGGCGCGCCCGGCCTCGATGAGGAAGGGCTGGCCGACTCGTTCATCAGGGCCGCCCACATGGCCGTCGAGACCACCGACGCCCAGCACGCCGAGGCGATGGCGCACGCCGATCGGTTCACCCGTGAGGCGTTGATGTCCGTCGCCGTCAAGAACCTCGTCGAGGAGGTCGCTCCGTGACCGACGTCCTGCTCATTGCCGCCGACCGGCCTCAGTTCGGGGTTCTGGCCGACGCGGTGCGGGAATTCGAGGCGCTGGGGGCCCAGGTCCGCTTGGCGGGTTCCTTCCATCTGGAGGCCGAGAGCACCGCCGGAGAACTCGCCCGGATACCGCTGACCGAGACACACCAGTTGGCCCGCAACCTCAAGCACCGCAGCCAAGCCCTGCGCCGCCGGGCCGGCCAGTCCCCGCGCGGGCTGCGCATGTGGATGCGCAGCGGCCGCGACTCGTGGCTGCGTGCTCGGGCCCGCAAGGCGGACGTGCTCGTCGCGTTGGACGCCGCCGCCGTGTACACGGTATGGCGACTGGCCCAGTACAACCGCGGTGCCGCCACCAGATTCGGGCTGGCGCCCGCTCTGAAGGCCGTCGAGGAACTGGTGGAGAAGGGCGGCACCGCGGCCCGGTCCTCGGTCCTGCCACCGCTGCACGTGGTCGCCCGTGATGTGCGCCGCAGCGTCGACAACCTGCCGGCCCACCTGGTGCGGTCGGCCACTACGCAGACCGTGATGCGGTCCGGCGTCGGCGCCCGGCTGTGGCGCTCCGCCGTGGCCGCGCCCGGAGTACCCGTCAAGGTGCGTGCCGCGACCTCGCGGTACGTCGCCGAGGGTATGCGATGGGCGGGCCGCACCAGCGGCGCAGCGCTGACCCTCGCGGACGCCGCCGCCAAGGTCACGGACCCGAAGGTGCGGGCGGAGCTCTACTACGAGAGCGCCATGCAAGAGATCCGCAACGGCGTCAGCCCCCGTGACCTGGGAACAGTGGTCGGCGCCCATCTCACGCACGCGGACGGGGAGTTCGCGCGGGGCAACACCTCCGAAGCCGCCGAGACGCTGCTCCGCGCGCTGTCCCTGCACTTCCATCGGGTACTGCACATCGACCAGTTGTCGTCCCCGCTGGCCGAGGACGCCGACGGGTTCGTCGCCCCGTTGCGCCGGTCCGCCGCGTTCCGCGCGCTCACCCGCCCCCGTGGCCGTCAGCGGCCGCCGGCGCCCGTACCCGTCGACCGCCCGCTGCGGCTGCTGCTGACGACGAGCGCCAACGACAACTTCCTGCACCTCATCCGGCAGCACTTCGGCGACCATCCGGGCGTCGAGCTGCGCTACCTGGACCTTGCCGCCAACAAGCACCTCAAGCGGATCTCCTGGGCCGGTACGCGGATGATCGAGGACCGTCTGGCGGACGGCACGAGCAGCTACCAGGAAGAGGCGGAGCGCCTGATGCGCCCGTACCTCGACTGGGCGGACACGGTATTCCTGGAGTGGGCAGCCGGCCCGGCGGGGATGCTCACCACGATCGACCCGGGCGATACCCGGATCGTCGTACGTCTGCACAGCTATGAGGCGTTCACCCGCTGGCCGCACATCACGGACTTCTCCCGGGTCGACGACCTGGTCTTCGTCGCACCCCACGTGAAGGACCTCACCACCTCGCTCGTGCCGGTGCTCCGCGGTGAACAGGCTCCCCGGTTCCACGTCCTGGACAACGCCATGAACCTGACCGGCTTCGACCGGCCCAAGCCGGCCGAGGCTCGCTTCAACCTGGGCCTGGTCGGCATCGGACAGGTCGCGAAGGACCCCAAGTGGGCCGTGGACGTTCTGGAGCGGGTTCGCAGGCACGACGAGCGCTACCGGCTGATCATGGTCGGTGGTGACATGGATCCCAAGGCCAGCCAGGCCACCCGCGAGTACCGGCGTGAGCTGGACCGGTTGCTGGCCCCGCTGGAGGAGTCGGGCGCGGCGGTCCGGTCGGGGCCTACGGACGATGTTCCGTCGAAGCTGACCGAGATCGGTGTCATCCTCAGCTCATCGGTACGCGAGGGTTGCCACGTCGGCCTGATGGAGGGCGCTGCCAGCGGTGCCGTTCCCGTCGCGCGTGACTGGCCGTTCTACGCGGGCAAGCCCAACAGCGCCCGTACGCTCTACCCGCAGGGCTGGGTCGTCGACTCTCCGGCCGATGCGGCCGAGCGCATCCTGAAGATCACGGCCACCGAGGAGACGTGGCGGGCGGCCGGTGAGCGGGCCAGGGAACATGCGCTGAAAGTGTGGGACTGGCCCGTGGTGCGGAAGTCGTTCGAGAGGCTGTTCCTGGAGCCTGAACGCGGCTGAGAGCCGAGGAGAAGCACGAGGGCCCCGGACACGCTCCGGGGCCCTCGCGCTCACTCGGACGACGTTACGGGTGCCGCAGCCGCCACCCCGCCCACGCCGACTCCACCATCTCCCGCACGTCCCACCGCGCGCTCCAGTCCAGCTCCGCTCGGATCAGATCGCCGGAGGACACCACCCGCGCCGGATCGCCCGGTCGGCGCGCGAGCACCCGCGGCGGTTCGCCGGTGAGGCCGGTGACGTCCTGGATGACACCGATCATCTCCGCGACCGAGACACCCTCGCCGCGCCCGATGTTGAGGACCAGCCGTGCCGACGGATCGGCGGCGAGCCGCCGCGCGGCTGCGACATGAGCGGTGGCGATGTCCTCGACGTGGATGTAGTCGCGGACGCAGGTGCCGTCAGGAGTCGGGTAGTCATCGCCGAAGACCAGCGGTGCCTCACCAGCGTCGAGCCGCTCGAGGACCATGGGGACGAGGTTGAAGACGCCGTCGTCACCCAGTTCGGGGGTGGCGGCGCCCGCGACGTTGAAGTAGCGCAGCGCGGCCGTCGCCATCCCGTACCGAGCACCGGCCGCGGCCACCAGCCATTCACCGGCCAGCTTGGTCTCCCCGTACGGATTGACGGGCGCGCACGGCGTCTTCTCGGTGACGAGGTCGACGTCGGGCATTCCGTACACGGCGGCGGACGAGGAGAACAGGAAGCGACCGACGCCCGCCTCGGCGGCAGCGCCGAGCAGGACGCGCAGGCCCTCAAGGTTCTCGTGGTAGTAGTACAGCGGCCGTTCGACGGACTCGGCCACCCGCTTCTTGCCCGCGATGTGAACGACACCGGAGACGGCGTACTTCCTCAGCACCCGGTCGAGCACCTCGCGGTCGAGGACCGTGCCGGTCTCCAGCACGACCCCGTCCACAAGCCGCTCGGCGCGGCCGGTGCTCAGGTCGTCGAGGACGACGACGGGCTCACCGGCCTCGGTCATCGCCCGCACCACGTGTGAGCCGACGTAACCGGCCCCGCCCGTGATCAGCCATGTCATGCGGACTCTCTCCTCGTTCTCAGCCGCCGATGACGACCCGGCGCACGCCCTGCCACGCCTCCGGGTCGGTGGTGCGGCGCCCGTCGACCAGGACGGTGACGTCCGGCAGGTCGGCGGGGGTCAGCGCGCGGTACTCGGCGTGGTCGGCCTGGAGGATCGCGGCGGTGACCTTCTCCCCGGCGTGCGGGGTCAGGCCCAGCGCGGTCAGCTCCTCGGCCGAGTACATCGGGTCCGAGACGTACGGGACGGCCCCGCGCGCCCGCAGCGCCTCGACGGTCGGGAAGACCCCGGAGAACGCGGTCTCCTTCACCCCGCCCCGGTAGGCGGCGCCGAGGACCAGCACGTTCACCCCGGTCAGGTCGCCGTACGCGGCGGCCAGCAGGTCGACGGCGTACTCGGGCATCGCGGCGTTGGCCTCCCGGGCGGAGCGCACCACGGTGGCGGCCGGGTCGTTCCACAGGTACATCCGCGGGTAGATCGGGATGCAGTGGCCGCCGACGGCGATGCCCGGCTGGTGGATGTGGCTGTAGGGCTGCGAGTTGCAGGCCTCGATGACCTTCTTGACGTCGATGCCGTTGGCGTCGGCGAACCGGGCGAACTGGTTGGCCAGGCCGATGTTGACGTCCCGGTAGGTCGTCTCGGCGAGCTTGGCCAGCTCGGACGCCTCGGCGGTGCCCAGGTCCCACACGCCGTTGGGCCGGGGCAGGTCGTCGCGGGCGTCGAAGTCCAGGACCGCCTCGTAGAAGGCCACCCCGCGGGCCGTGGACGCCTCGTCGATGCCGCCGACCAGCTTGGGGTAGCGGCGCAGGTCGGCGAAGACCCGGCCGGTGAGCACCCGCTCCGGCGAGAACACCAGGTGGAAGTCCGACCCCGGGGTCAGGCCCGAGCCCTCGGCCAGCATCGGCGCCCAGCGGGTCCGGGTGGTGCCGACCGGCAGGGTCGTCTCGTAGGAGACCAGCGTGCCCGGCTTCAGGCCCCGGGCGATCTCCTTGGTCGCGGCGTCCATCCAGCCGAAGTCCGGCACGCCCTCGGCGTCGGTGAACAGCGGGACCACCACGACCACGGCCTCGGACGCGGCGACCGCCGCCGCCGTGTCCGTGGTGGCGCTGAGCAGCCCGCCCTCGACCGCCGCCTTCAGCTTGACGTCCAGGTCGTGCTCACCGGGGAACGGCTCGGTCCCGGCGTTGACCAGCTCGACGACCTTCTCGTTGACGTCGGCGCCGATGACCCGGTGCCCCTTGGCGGCGAACTGCACGGCCAGCGGAAGCCCGATCTTGCCGAGCGCTACTACACAGATGTTCATGGACGGTCGCTACTTCTTCCTCTTGGTCCTTCGCGGACCGCGGACGAGAGTGGCCCTGAGCCGGGAGCCCAGGGTCTGCTTCGGCGGGAAGAGAGGGGCCGTGGCGACCACCACCCGTCCCTTGTCGTTCACCAGGGCCGCCGCCCGGTACGGCTCGCCCTCGCCGCCCCACCGGCGGGCCAGCGGCATCGGCCGGTCCTTGCCGCGCACGGGTATCTCGTACGTCGCGCCGGCCACGTCCAGGTACACCCGGACGCCCAGTTTGACGGTGCGCCGCTCCAGCGGGACCCGGGCGTGCAGCACGGTGGCGTCGGGCAGCGGCTCGGCGGTGACGGTCCCGGCCGGCGCCGGCAGGTCGTGGTCCGCCGGGAGCCTCCTGGCGCCGGCCTTGTCCGCCGTCTTCGGCATGGCGCCCCTGACCAGGCGCAGCACGGCACCGTCCAGGTCGCCGAGGACGGGCACCCGCACGGACGCCGTGTAGGTGATGCCGTCGCCGTGCTGCTCCCAGGCGGAGGCGAGCAGTTCGGTGCCCTTGGCGAGCCGGCCCGGGACCGCCTCCCCGACCAGCTCGAAGCAGCGGTCGGCCAGCCCGATCCGGGGGTCGCGGAAACCGGGGTAGCGGGCGTAGGCCCGGTCGCCCTCGACGACGAACGGGGGCGCGCCGTGCGCCCGCTCGGCGGTGATCGCCTCGCACAGCTCCTCGACGGCGCCCGCGCGGGCCAGGCAGATCCGCACCCGCCGCTTGACGTCCATGGCGTCGCGGATGCCGTCGGTGAAGTAGCTGTCGGCGAGCCGCGCGATGCCCGCGCAGATGTCGCGCTGGACCTCGCGGCCGAGGCGGGGGAAGTCGTCCTGGACGAGCTTGGCCAGCTCCCAGGTGAAGTGCCGGCGCAGCACCGCGTCGCGCTCCGGGCCCGGCGGCAGCAGTCCCGCCGTGAAGTCCATGATCTCGGCGGTGCAGCGCAGCCGGGAGAGGTGGTCGGCCCGGTAGGTGATGTTCCCGGCGTCGCCGCGCTTGACCGCGTAGTAGCAGGTGTAGTCGGCGACCACCGAGATCTTCTTCGCGCGGACGCACGCCTCGATGGTGAACGGCTGGTCGCTGCCGACCGGCAGGTGCTCGGGGAAGCGCAGCTTGTGCCGCTCCACCAGTTCCCGCCGGAACAGCTTGGTGTTGGCCAGCGTCCACGGCAGGGCGGAGCCGGTGAGGGTGACGTCCGGGTCGTTCTCCCGGTAGAGCGCCTGGTGGACGTACCGGCCGTTGGTGCCGACCATCTTGCCGATCACGACGTCGGACCCGTACTGGTCGGCGCAGGCCACCATCCGCTCCAGCGCCTCGGGGCCGAGGTGGTCGTCGGAGCCGATGAAGTAGACGTACCGGCCGGTGGCCGCCTCCAGCGCCCGGTTGCTGGGGACGGCCGGGCCGCCGGAGTTCTCCTGGTGGATGACCTTGACGGTGCCCGGGTAGCGCTCGGCGAACCGGTCCAGCTCACGGCCGCTGTCGTCGGTGGAGCCGTCGTCCACCGCGACGACCTCCAGCCTGTCCAGGCCGATGCTCTGCCCCACCAGCGAGTTCAGGCACTCGGTCAGATAGGGCATAGTGTTGTAGACAGCAACGACAACACTCACGTCCGGGGCATTGTTCACGCGTGAGCCGCCACCGCTACGAGGTCGTCACCATGGCTTGCCAGGTCCTCCGACCGAAGGGAAACGCTGCGGTTCTCCTGCGCCGACTCCAGCACCGCCGCGGCGACCTCGACGGTCCGCATCCCCTGGCGCAGGGTGCAGATGTCGGCGGGCAGGCCCAGGACGGCGTCCCGGAACAGTTCGTGCTCGACCAGGAGCGGCTCGCGCTTCTGGATGGCGTAGCGGATCATGTCCCCCTCGGCGACGCCGCGGAACGCCTGGAGCGCCTCCCACTCGGTCGCCACCGCGGAGTTGGAGTGGAACGTCAGATCGGCGGTGAGCGTGTCGGCGATGAAGCAGCCGCGCTCGCCGGTGACCGAGGTGAACCGCTCCTTGAGCGGGCTCAGCCAGTTGACCAGGTGGTTGACCATGGTGCCGTCGTCGAGGCGGCCCACCGCGGAGACCATGTCCTCGTGCTCGCGGCCGCTCTTGGAGACGGTGTGCGCGGCGATGGAGACGTACTCGCTTCCGGTCACCCAGCCGGTGAGGTCGATGTCGTGGGTGGCGAGGTCCTTGACCACGCCGACGTCCGCGATGCGGTGCGGGAACGGCCCCTGACGCCGCGTCACCACCTGGTACACGTCGCCGAGTTCACCGGACTCCAGGCGGGCGCGCAGCGAGCGCAGCGCCGGGTTGCACCGCTCGATGTGGCCGACGCCGGCGACCAGGCCGCGGGACTCGAACGCCTCGACGAGGCGGCGGGCGCCCCCGACGGTGTCGGCGACCGGCTTCTCGATCAGCGCGCACACGCCGGCGGCGGCGAGCTGGAGGCCGACCTCCTCGTGCAGGCCGGTGGGGCAGGCGACCACCGCGTAGTCGACGCCCAGGTCGATCAGTTCCTCGACGGTGGAGACGATCGGCGTGCCCTGGGCGGCGCCGTACTTGTCGCCCATCGGGTCGACGACGGCGACGAAGTCGACGCCCGGCAGCCCGGACAGCACCCGGGCGTGGTGCCGGCCCATGGAGCCGAGGCCGACCAGGCCCGCGCGCAGCGTCCTCGGGGCGCTCACAGCTTCTCCCCCAGTCCGTTCACGGCGGTCACGATCCGCTCCAGGTCCGCCGGGGACAGCCCGGGGTGGACGGGCAGCGACACGACCTCGGCGGCGGCCCGCTCGGTCTCGGGCAGGTCCCAGTGGCGTCCGGCCTTCTGGTCCGGCTCCCAGTACGGCTTCAGCCGGTGGATCGGCGTCGGGTAGTACACGGCGTTGCCGATCCCCGCCCCGGCCAGCGCGGCCATGGCGGCGTCCCGGTCGCCCCGCACCCGCACGGTGTACTGGTGGTACACGTGCCGGGCGCCCTCGGCGACCTTCGGCGTGCTGACGCCGGGCGCGTCGATGTGCCCGGTGAGGTACGCGGCGTTGGCGATCCGCCGCTCGGTCCACTCGGGCAGCTTGCGGCGCTGCACCCGGCCGATGGCCGCGGACACGTCGGTCATGCGCAGGTTGGCGCCGACGATCTCGTTGGCGTACCGCTGCTCCATGCCCTGGTTGCGCAGCAGGCGCAGGGTGCGGGCGAGCCCGGCGTCGGCGGTGGTGACCATGCCGCCCTCGAGGCTGTGCATGTTCTTGGTCGGGTAGAAGCTGAACGTCCCGGCGGTCCCGAAGGCGCCGACCGGGGTGCCGTGCAGCGCCGCCGCGTGCGCCTGGCAGGCGTCCTCGACGACGGCGAGCGAGTGCCGCTCGGCGAGGGCGGTGATCCGGTCCATCGCCGCCGGGTGGCCGTACAGGTGGACCGGCATGATCGCGGCGGTGCGCGGGGTGACGGCCGCCTCGACGGCCGCCGGGTCCAGGCAGAAGCTGTCGGCCTCGATGTCGGCGAAGACCACGTCGGCGCCGACCAGCCGGACCGCGTTGGCGGAGGCCGCGAAGGAGAACGAGGGCACGATGACCTCGTCGCCCGGTCCGATGCCGAGTCCGAGCAGGGCCAGGTGCAGCGCGGAGGTGCCGGAGTTCACCGCGACGCAGTGCCGGCCGTCGACCAGCTCGCCGAACTCCTCCTCGAACGCCGCGACCTCGGGCCCTTGGACGACCCGGCCGCTGCGCAGCACGCGCACGGCGGCCTCGATCTCCTCCTCGCCGATCACGGGTCGGGCTGCGGGTATCAACTCCTGGGTGTCGGTCATCGACATCCCCCTCCTCGTCGGCGGCCGCGAGGGCACACCGGGCAAAGTCGTACGCACACGAGGCCCCGCCCCGAGGGGTGGCCGTGTGGAAGGGCAGCCGTCATCCGGCCCGAAGGACCGGGCCCGGTCATCGGCTGCGGTCTGCGGCGAGAGATCGCCGAGACAGACCGCAGTCACGTTATCAGCACATGACCACAGCGTTTCCTGGGGAAGGCCACAGCGGAAGCACTGCTGGACGTGCGCTCGGTCACAGGCGCCACACAGCGTGACCGGACGGTGGGCGAACGCGACGGGCGCCGACGGACCGTGCGGTCCGCCGACGCCCGCGCCTGTGTACGACCGCTGCTCAGTCCTCCGTGGAGGCCGAGACGGACGGTGCCGTCCCCTCGGCCGCCGCGGTCTTCTTCGCCGTGGTCTTCTTGGCGGCCGACTTGGTGGTCTTCGCCGCCTTCTTCGCCGTCGCCTTCTTCGCCGTCGTCTTCTTGGCGGCGGTCTTGGTGGCCGTCGTCTTCTTGGCGGCGGTCTTGGTGGCCGCCGCCTTCTTCGTGGCGGCCTTCTTCGCCGGGGCCTTCTTGGCCGCCGTCTTACGGGCGGTCTTCTTGGCCGGCGCGGCCTCCTCGACCTCGGCGGCCCCGTCGCCGACGGCTTCGGCGGTCTCCGGGGTCTCCGCGGCCTCGGGCGCCTCGGGGGCCTTCGCGGCCTCGGGCTCCGGGGTCGACGGGACGACCACGACGGCCGCCTCCACCGGGGCGGTGGGCGCGGTGGCCTTGCGTACGGCACGGCGCCGGGGGCGGGCCGGGGCGGCGGGCTCGGGCTCCGGGGACGCGGGCGGTGCCGTCTCCTCGGGGCTCGGCTCGGGGCTCGGCTCGGGCGCCGGGGCGGGGGTCTCGGCGACCGTCACCACGGTGGCCTCCGCGCCCGCCGGCGAACCGGCCGGGGCGGACACCTTCCGGGTCGCCCGGCGCCGCGTACGGCCCTTGGGCGCGGCCTCGGCCTCGGCCTCGGCCGGGGCCGTCCCAGCCGGGGCCGCCGCTGCCTGGGCCTGCTCCGCCGGAGCCTTCTCCGCCGGAGCCTTCTCCGCCGGAGCCTTCTCCGCCGGGGCCGCTTCGGCCGGGGCCGCTTCAGCCGGGGCCTTCTCCGCCGCCTTGGCCCTGGCCTTGGCCTTTGCCTTCCTCGACGGGGCCCGCTCCGCCACGGCCTCGTCCGCCGGCGATCCGACGACCGGGTCCTCGACGGCCGCGGGCGCGGCGGGCGCCTCGGCGACCGCCTCCGGCGTCACCTCCCGCGCGGCCTCCGCCTCGGCGGTGACCTCCTGCGCGGTGGGTGCCTGCACCGCCGGCCGCTCCGCCTCGGGCTCGGCCGCGGGCTGCTCGGCCCTCGGCGTCTCGCCGCGCGGCGCGCCCGCCGGGGCCGACGCCCGGCGGCTCGCCCGCCGGCGGGTCCGCCCGCGCCGGGCGGCGGCCTCCGCCTCGGCGACGCTGCTGAACAGCTCCTCGTCGGGCGCGAAGTCGGGAGCCGGCAGCGCGGCCGGTTCGGCCGCCTCCGCGGCCACCTCGGCCTCGCTCTCCGCCTCCTGCTCCGCCGGTACGGCGGTGTCGACGGCGGCCACGGCCTCGTGCTCGTGCTCGTGGTGCTCACCGGCACCGGCGCGGGCCCGCTTGCGGCGCTTGCTCCCGCCGTTCCCGCCGGCCGACGGCTGGTCGAGGTGGACGATGACACCCCGGCCGTTGCAGTGGACGCAGGTCTCCGAGAACGACTCCAGCAGCCCCTGGCCGACCCGCTTGCGGGTCATCTGCACCAGGCCCAGCGAGGTCACCTCGGCGACCTGGTGCTTGGTACGGTCCCGGCCCAGGCACTCCAGCAGGCGCCGCAGCACCAGGTCCCGGTTGGACTCCAGCACCATGTCGATGAAGTCGATGACGATGATGCCGCCGAGGTCGCGCAGCCGGAGCTGGCGGACGATCTCCTCGGCCGCCTCCAGGTTGTTCCTGGTGACCGTCTCCTCCAGGTTGCCGCCCTGGCCGGTGAACTTGCCGGTGTTGACGTCGATGACGACCATCGCCTCGGTCCGGTCGATCACCAGCGAACCGCCGCTGGGCAGCCAGACCTTGCGGTCCAGCGCCTTGGCGAGCTGCTCGTCGATCCGGTACGTGGCGAAGACGTCGACCTCGCTGGTCCACTTCTGCAGCCGGTCGGCCAGGTCGGGCGCGACGTGCGAGACGTATCCGTGGACGGTGCTCCAGGCGTCCTCGCCGCTGACGATGACCTTGGAGAAGTCCTCGTTGAAGATGTCGCGGACCACCCGGACGGTCATGTCCGGCTCGCCGTACAGCAGCGTCGGGGCGTTGCCGCTCTTGGCCTTCTTCTTGATCTCCTCCCACTGCTGCTGGAGGCGCTCGACGTCGCGGCGCAACTCGTCCTCGCTCGCGCCCTCGGCGGCGGTGCGCACGATGACGCCCGCGTCCTCGGGGACGATCTTCTTGAGGATCGTCTTCAGCCGGGCCCGCTCGGTGTCGGGCAGCTTGCGGCTGATGCCGGTCATCGAGCCCTCGGGCACGTACACCAGGTAGCGGCCCGGGAGGGAGACCTGGCTGGTCAGGCGGGCGCCCTTGTGGCCGATCGGGTCCTTCGTCACCTGCACCAGGACCGACTGGCCGGACTTCAGGGCCGACTCGATGCGGCGCGGCCCGTTGGCCATGCCGAGCGCCTCGAAGTTGACCTCACCGGCGTAGAGCACGGCGTTGCGGCCCTTGCCGATGTCGATGAAGGCGGCCTCCATCGACGGCAGCACGTTCTGCACCTTGCCGAGGTAGACGTTGCCGACGTACGAGGTGGCCTGCTCCTTGTTGACGTAGTGCTCGACGAGCACCCCGTCCTCCAGGACGCCGATCTGGGTGCGCTCGCCGTGCTGGCGCACGACCATCACGCGCTCGACTGCCTCGCGGCGGGCCAGGAACTCGGCCTCGGTGATGATCGGCACCCGGCGGCGGCCCTGCTCGCGGCCCTCGCGGCGGCGCTGCTTCTTGGCCTCCAGACGGGTCGAGCCCTTGATGGACTGCACCTCGTCGGACGGCTCGGCGGCCTTGCGGGGCTCGCGGACCTTGACGACGGTCCGCTCGGGGTCGTCGGCGGACGCGTCGGCCTCACCGGAGGCGTCGCCCGCGCGCCGGCGGCGGCGGCGGCGACGGCGGCTGCTGCTGGAGCCGCCCCCGTGGTCGGACTCCTCGGACGGCTCCTCGCCGTGCTCCTCGGTGTCCTCCTCGACCTGCTCGGCGGTGTCCTCGGCGTCCTGCTCGGCCTGCCCGGCCTCGATGTCGTCACCGTCGGCGTCGCCCAGGTCGCCCCGGCGACGGCGGCGCCCGCCCCGGCGGCGGCGGCGCCGCGAGCCGCTCTCCTCGGCGTCGGCGTCGTCGCCGTGGTCCTCGCCCGGCTCCTCCGGCTCGGCCTCGGCCTCGGACTCGGCCCCGGACAGGGCCTCGGCCACCGGCTCCTCGGCGACGGCCGGCTCGGCGGCCCGCTCCTCGCTCTCCTCACCGGCGCTCGCGCCCCGGCGGCGACGGCGGCGCCGCGAACCGGAGGACTGCTCCTCGGGGGCCTGCTCGGCGGCCCGGGTCCGCTGCGGGGCCGCGGGCTCCGCTTCCTCGGCCGCTTCCGGCTCGTCCACGCCGACGGCGTGGGCGGCGGCCTCCGCGGCGGCCCGCTCGGGCGTCTGGAACTTGGGCTCGGCGAACACCGGCGGCTGGAACAGCGCCACGGCGGGCCGGGCCGGACGCGCGGGCGCCTCGGCCCCGCCGCCCTCGGCACCGGCCGCGGGCGCGGCGAATCCGCCGGCGGCCTTGCGGACGGTCCGCCGCCGCGCCCGCCGCGGAGCGGCCTCTTCGACGGCCTCGGTCTCGTCACCGGCGGGCTCGGGGGCGACGGCCTGGTCGGCCGCGGCACCCCGCTTGCCACGGCGGGGGCTCCTGGTCTCGGCAGGGGGCTGGGCCTCGGCGGTCGCGGCGTCGCCTGCGGCCTCCGGCGTCCCCTCGGTCCCGGCGGAGGCGTCGGCCACGGCGGACGCGGCGGCCTTACGGCTCCTGCCGCCCCGTCCGGACCTGGTACCGCCCCGGACGGTCCCGGCGTCACCCTGCGCGTCCCCGGCGTCCGCCTGCGGAACGCCGGTGGCGGCCTCGGCGGACTCCTTCGCCTCCGGGCTCTCCGGGCTCTCCGGGCTCTCCGGGCTCTCCGGGCTCTCCGGGCTCTCCGCAGCTTCGCCGGTCCCGGCGGCCGGTGCGGTCACCCGGCGGGTGGCCCGGCGCCGGGTGCGGCGCGGAGCGGCGTCCTCGGCGGCGGCCGGCGCCTCGGGCGCCACGGCGGCCTCGGGCTCCTCCGCCTTCTTCTCACTGTCACCGGCCGTCGTCCCGGCCGCGGGGGCGGCGTCCGACGGCGTGGTCACGCTGCGCGTCGCCCGGCGGCGGGTGCGCTTCGGGGCGGCACTCTCCTCGGCTACGGGCGCGGGCGCCTCGGCGCCCGACGGCTCCGGGGCCGCGGTGGCGGACGTCGCGGGGACGACGGTCTCGGCGGCCTCGGCGGCGGCCGGGGCCCCGGCGGGCGCGGAGGCGCGGCGCACGACGCGACGGCGGGAACGGGGCGCGGGCTCGGCCACGGCGGTGTCCTCGGTCTCGGCGGCCGGTACGGCCTCGGAGACCGCCAGTTCCTCGGCGGCCTCGGGGGTCTCCTCCGTCTCGTCGACGACCTCGGCGACCAGATCGGTGCCGGCCGCCGGAACGGCCGGTTCGACGGTCTCCGCCGGGGTGTCCGAGGAGGCGACCGGCGGTCCCGCCGGCCGGGACGCGGCCCTGCGCCGACGACGCGGCGGCAGGGTGTCGCTGGGGGTGTTCGATTCGGAGTCCGGGGTGGACTCTGCGGATTCGGTCGGTTCGAGCATGCGGGCGTTTCTCCCGTCAGGCTCCCGGGCGCCGCGCCTGGGTCCGGCGTCGATCAGGTCGACCGCCGGTGACGTCCACGGCTCGCGCACTGCGCGGTGCCGCCGTCCGGGGCGCGGGCGCCGCTCGGAAGCTCTCTGTGTCCTGTCTCGCCGGTTCCGTACAACCTTGTCGCGTACGGCCTGGCGAAAGTCTTCTGGTCGGTGCGCTGCCCGACCCAGGTGGCTCCCGAGTTCGAGGGCGGCGCTTTACGACGTGCGTCCCTTCGCGGGACCTTCCTTACACCGGCGCCGTCGCGGTGGCAGTCGGATCGGCCGTTGACAGGGCCTGGGCTGCCTCGCGGTCGGGCGCGAGCGGGTCGGTCACCGTGCCGGTCTCTTCATCGAACAGCCCCTGCGCCAGCCTGGTCACCGCTGCGGGGACCGGCGGCGCCAGGTCGGCCACGGCGCGGAGACCGGACAGGACGTCGTCGGGTCGTACGGCAGGCGTCACGTGCCGAACAACCAGCCGCAGTATCGCACAGGGCTGGTCGCTCGGCCTATCAGCCGGCGTTCCGGGTGTGGCCACGCTCTCCAGATGAGCGACGGCGGAGCGGGCGTCGAAGGTGCGGACGCCGCTCTTCGTGCGGCGCTGGACCTCGACGCTCCCGGCCGCCGCGAAGGCCGCGACGGCCCGCTCGGCGTCCGCCGGGTCGACGCCGTCCAGCCTCAGCTCCCATACGGAGGCCGTCAGCCGGTCGGCGAGCCCGGAGGTCCGGGCCTCGACCGCGTCGACGATGTCGAGCCCGGCGGGCATCGACTCGTCGAGGAGGCCTCTGAGCCGCTCGGGGTCGCGCGCCTCGGTGAGCGCGATCTCCAGGTACTCCGCCTCACTGCCCGTGCCGGTGGGTGCGGCATTGGCGTACGACACCTTCGGGTGCGGGGTGAACCCCGCCGAGTACGCCATGGGCACCTCGGCGCGGCGCAGCGCCCGCTCGAAGGCGCGCTGGAAGTCGCGGTGGCTGGTGAACCGGAGGCGGCCGCGCTTGGTGTAGCGCAGTCGGATGCGCTGCACCGCGGGTACCGGCGGCGGGCCTTCGGGCTGTCGCTTGCCCAGTGTCGTTCAGTCCTTCGTGAGAACGGTCATACTCCTACCAAGAGTACGTGCCCCGCCGCCGGAAGGTTCCCACCGGTCCGTCGCCGGAATCCGCCCCGGCTCCCGCTCCCGCCGCGGCGGCCCGAACCCCGCCCGCGGCACGGCCCGTACCGCCCGTACTCCCCTCGCCGCCCCGGCGGCGGGCCGCCGCACGCCGTCGCGCACCACGCGATCATCCGCCGGCCTGCGGATGTAATTCATACAGTGCGTTTGTGGGATTTTCGGAATATGGGTGAGCGGTGCGCCGTGCGCGCCGTGCTTTCCACGTCACGGACGCGACCCCCGCACCCACTGGTGGGCGATGTCCCCAATAAACCTCGTGAGGTGCGGGGAGTATGCACAGCAGAACCGAATCTCGCCTGCGCTGAAATGCGGTGTTGGAAATGGCCAGTTCCCCGATCACCGACGACTTGCGACTTCCGGCGGAGATCGACGCGTCGGCTCTGCCGGATGTTCCCGAAGGACCACCGAAGAGAATTCTGCTGACCGGGGCCACGGGCTTCCTCGGCGGTTTCCTGCTCGCCGACCTGCTGGATGCCACCGACGCCCGGGTCCACTGCCTGGTAAGGGCGGATTCGGCCGCGCAGGCCCGGGAACGGATCGCCGGCCGATTACGCGACCGGGAGGTGCCGGCGCGCCACATGTCCCGGGTCGACGTCGTGCTCGGCAGCCTGGCGAAGCCCCGGTTCGGGCTGGCCGAAGAAGATTTCTCGGACCTCTCGCGCAATGTCGACATTATTTACCACTGCGGTGCTTGGGTCAATCTTCTGGCGAGTTACCCGATCCTGCGCGGCTGCAATGTGACCGGAACCCAGGAAATCCTGAGACTGGCGACCCGGACCCGCCGAATTCCCGTGCATTACATCTCGACGATGGGAGTGATTCCGGCCGCCCGGACAGCCGGGACCGGTGTCTCCGGCTACTGCGCCACCAAGTGGGTCTCCGAACAGTTGGTCGCACAGGCGGCGGACCGCGGCTCGCCCACGACGGTGCACCGGCCCGGTGTGATCCTGGCGGACTCGCGCACCGGCCTGGTGGGGAGGTCGGACTGGTTCGTCCACCTGACGACGGCGAGCATCCGCGCCGGCTGCGCCCCCGACCACCCCGGCCTGCTGCCGGTCGGCACGGTCGACTTCACCAGCCGCGTCATCGTCGACCTGTCCCTGAGCCGGCGTGCCCGAGGACAGGTGTGCCACGTGATCCACCCCGAACCGCTGCCCTTCCGGGCGTACTTCCAGGGCTTCGCGGACGCGGGTGTCGACCTCCCCCTCGTCCCCTTCGACACCTGGCTGGAGCGGCTTCGCGACGTGGGCGACGAGGTCCCCCGCAGCACCCTGCGGCTGGCCGGCGAGACCCTCCGGCAGATGGTCCCGGCCCCGGGGCAGGGCACCGCCGGCCCCGCCCCGGCGACCACGCACCGCGCCCCGCCCGTGCTCGACGCCGACTACTTCCGCAGGATGCTCGCCTTCCTCGGCCACGACGTCATGCTGCCCGCCCAGTGACGCGCCCGCAGACCTCTCCTCCCGTCCCTCCCGTCCCTCCTGTCCCTCCCGTCCCGCACTTCACTTGCCTGGAGTCCCGCATGTCCCCTTTCACCCTGGAAGACCTGGCGGCGATGGTGGCCGAGATCGCCGGCGCCGACGCGGCCCGCGCGCTCTCGGAGCTGCCGGCCGACGCGCCCTTCACCTCCTTGGGGTTCGACTCGATGACCGTCATCGAACTGGCCGAGCGCATCCAGGAGCGCTACCGCGTGCCCATCCCGGACGAGGCGGTGCACGACCTGCGCAGCGTCCAGCGGACCCTGGACTATGTGAACGGCCGGGCAGCCGTCGCCACGGCGGACGGAGCCCGCTGATGGCCCCGGACACGGGGCGGCTGACCGGCATCGGCGCCTACCGCCCCGGAGGCTCGCTGACCAGCGCCGAACTCGACACCAGGTTCGACCACGAGGAAGGCTGGATCGAGCAGATCACCGGCATCCGGTCCAGGCTGAAGGCCGACCCCGACGACACCTTCGTCGAGATGGCCGCGCAGGCGGCGGACAAGGCCCTGGCCCACGCGGGCCTGCAACCCCAGGACCTGGACTGCGTCCTGTTCTCCTCCGCCAGCAGCGTCGGCCGGGCCGCCTGCCGGGCGGCCGGCCTCGCCCATCGCGTCGGGGCCGACCGGGCCGGCGGATTCGACCTCAACGGCGGGTGCGCCGGCTTCAGTTACGGGCTGACCCTGGCCTCCGGACTCATCGCCGCCCGGCAGGCGCGGCAGATCCTGGTCGTCGCCGCCGAGCGGCTGAGCGACATCACCGACCCCGACGACTGCGGCACCGTCATGGTCTTCGGCGACGCCGCCGGGGCCGCGGTGGTCAGCGCCGCCGGGCGCGACGGGATCGGACCGGCGGTGTGGGGCACCCACGGCCCCGGCGAGCCCTGGATGACCGGCGCCCCGCCCAAACCCGGCGCCACCCGCCCGTACCTGCACATGGACGGCACCCGGGTGGTCCGCTGGTTCGGTTCGCACATGCCGCAAGTGGCCCGGGACGCCCTCGACGCGGCCGGGCTCACCTGGGACGACATCGCCGCCTTCGTGCCGCACCAGTGCAACGGGCGGCTGATCGACGCGATGGTGCGCAGACTGCGCCCGCCCGCGCACGTGACGGTCGCCCGCAGCATCGTCACCGACGGCAACACCAGTTCGGCGTCCATCCCGCTGGCCCTGGAGTCGCTGCTCGCCTCGGCCGCCGTACGGCCCGGCGACAAGGCGCTGCTGCTGGGCTTCGGCGCCGGGCTGACCTGGTGCGCCCAGGTGGTCGAACTTCCATGAGGAGCAACCCATGAACGCCACGTCCGCGTCCCCCGCGGTCGCCCGGAAGCCCGTCACCGCGCCCGAAGCCGGTGCCGCGGCCCGTCCCCTGTCCAGGCTGTCCGACGCCGACCTGGGCACCCTGCTGCTGATCCGCCACTTCGAACTGGCCGTGCTGGAGCTGTTCTCCCAGGGCCGTCTGCACGGCACCACGCACACCTGCCTCGGCCAGGAGTACATCCCCGTCGCGCTCTACCCGCTGCTGGACGAGGGCGACCACGTCTTCAGCAACCACCGCGGGCACGGCCACTACCTGGCCCGCTTCCACGACCCGCACGGTCTGCTCGCGGAGATCATGGGGCGCTCCGGCGCCGTCTGCCACGGCGTCGGCGGCAGCCAGCACATCTACCGCGACCGCTACCTGTCGACCGGCGTACAGGGCCAGAGCCTGCCCGTCGCCGTGGGAGTGGGCCTGCACCTGAAGCGGGCCGAGCCGGGCCGGATCGCGGTGGTCCACATCGGCGACGGCACCTGGGGCGAGGGCGCCGTGTACGAGGCGCTCAACATGGCGCGCCTGTGGCAGGTCCCGTTACTCGTCGTGGTCGAGCACAACGGGATCGCCCAGTCGACACCGACCGAGCGGCAGATGTCCGGCACCATCGCGGCCCGCGCGGCGGCCTTCGGCGTCGGCCACCTGCGGATCGACTCCGTGGACGTCACCGACGTACGCGCCGCCCTCGCCCCCGTGGTCGGGCAGGTCCGCGACCGGCACCAGCCGTACGTGGTCGAGTGCGTCACCCACCGCGTGGGCCCGCACAGCAAGGGGGACGACACCCGCGCCGCCGAGGACCGCGAGCGGGCGGCCCGGCACGACTGGTACCGCCGCTACCGGCAGCACCACCCCGGACAGTTCGCCGCCGCCGACCGCGCTCAGGCGGAGGCCGTCGCCGCCGTCGTACGCGAGGTCGGCGCGCGTCCGGCGTCCCGCTGGGAGGCCCGGTGACCAGGCCCCAGCGCGTGGCCGAGAACCTCAACAGCGCCCTGCACCACCTGCTCGGCGCCCACCCCGGCACCTATGTGATCGGCGAGGACGTCGCCGACCCCTACGGCGGGGCGTTCAAGGTGACCCGGGGGCTGTCCGACCGCTTCCCGGACCAGGTGCTCTCCTCGCCGCTGAGCGAAGGCGGGATCGCCGGCGTCGGCGCGGGCCTGGCCCTGGCCGGCAACCGGTCCGTGGTGGAGATGATGTTCTCGGACTTCGCCGCGCTGGCCTTCGACCCGCTGCTGAACTTCGCCGCCAAGTCCGTGTCCATGTACGGCCGCCGGGTCCCGATGAGCATGGTCGTGCGCTGCCCCACCGGCGGCAACCGGGGGTACGGCCCGACGCACAGCCAGAGCCTGCAGAAGCACTTCCTCGGCATCCCCTCGCTGCACCTGCGGGAGGTCACCCCGTTCCACGACAACCAGCGCGTACTGACCGCGATGCTCGACCGCGAGGAACCGGGCGTGCTCTTCGAGGACAAGGTGCTCTACACCCGCCCCATGTACCGGGCCGGGGTCGTGGACGACCTCTTCCGCTACGAGATGCTGACCGACCCCGGCGAGACGGCCCGGGTGTTCGCGCCGGACTGCGGGCCCCCCGACTGGATCGTCCTGGCCCCGGGCGGGCTCACCGAACGGGCCGTCGCCGCCCTGCGCACCCTGCTCCTCGAAGAGGAGATCACGTGCGAACTGCTGGTGCCCTCCCAGCTCTACCCCTTCGACAGCCGGGCGCTGCTGCCGGTGCTGTCCCGCGCCGACCGCGTCTGCGTCGTGGAGGACTCGACGGCCGACGGGACCTGGGGCGAGCTGCTCGCCCAGCAGCTCCACGAGGGGTTGTGGGGCCGGCTGGCCCGCCCGGTGCTGCTGCTGAGCGCCGAGCCGAGCATCGTACCGACCGCGGCGCACCTGGAGCACGAGGTGCTGCTCCAGCCGTCCACCATCCACCGGGCGATCGTGGAGGCGACGAAGTGATCGGCATCGAGCTGCCCACGCTCAACACCAACGACTCCAGCTACACCCTCGTCGAGTGGCTCGTCCCCGACGGCAGCAGCATCGAGGGCGAGGAGCCGCTGGCGCTCGTGGAGACCTCCAAGGCCAGCGAGGAGATCGAGAGCACCGGCCCCGGCATCCTGCACGTCCTCGTCGGCAGCGGCCAGGACTGCCGGCCGGGACAGACCATCGCCTACCTCTTCGAATCGGCCGAGGAGCGTGAGTCCTACCGGGCGTCGTCCGCCGCCCCGGCGGCACGGCCCGCGCCGCACGGCCCGGAGCTGAGCATCACCAACGCCGCCCGAGCGCTCATCGACCGGCACGGCGTGTCCGAGGACGAGCTGCGCGGCCTCGGGCGCACGGTGATCCGCACCGCCGACGTCGAGGCCCTGGTACGGCGGGCCGCGTCGGCACCCTCGCCCGCCCCGCGCCGACTGTCCAAGCGGCAGCGCACCGTGGGCGCGGTGGTGACCGAGTCGATGCGGACCGTGCCGGCCGCGGCCGCCTACGCCAAGGTCGACGTCGGACAGGCGGAGGAACTGGCCCGCGACCTGTCCGAGCGCACCGGCAGCTTCGTCTCCCTGCCCGTCCTGCTGATCAAGGCGGTGGCACGCCGGCACGCCGCACACCCCCTGATGTTCGCCGCGCTCACCGACGACGGCGCCCTGCGCGAGAGCGAACGCGCCCACGTCGGCGTCACCATGGACGCCGGCCGAGGGCTGTACACCCCGGTGGTGCACGACGCCGCCGAGCTGAGCAGCGACCGGATCGCCGACCTGCTGACCGGCTTCCGCAGCAAGGCGTTCCGGGGCACCTTCCAGGCCGCCGAACTCACCGGGGCCAACATCATGGTCGCCCCGCACACCACCGAGGGCCTGGTCCTGGCCACCCCCATCGTCTTCCCCGGCCAGACCTGCGTGATCTCCATCGGCGCCGCCGACGACCAGGTGCGCCTGGACGCCGAGGGCACCCCGCGCACCCACCGGTTCGTCCACCTCGGCCTGGTCTACGACCACCGGGTGGTCAACGGCGGGGACGCGATGGCCCTGCTCAAGGACATCAAGGCGGAGCTGGAAACACCGGCCGCGCTCGGCTGACCGCCGAGCCGCCACCACGGAACCCACCCAACGGAACCCCACCACCCCGGGGAACCGCTCGTCGGACCGGAAAGGACACCCCTGACATGACCACCGACACCACCCCGCGCGGCCGCGCCTACGACCTGCTCGCCTCGGTGCTCCGGGAGAAGTTCGAAGTGCCCCCCGAGGCCATCGCCCCCACCGCGACCTTCGAACAACTCGACCTCGACTCGCTGGCCGTGGTGGAGCTCTTCGTCGTCCTCACCGAGGAACTCGGCATCGAGGTGCAGGACGGCGAGGCCGACCCGGACCTCACCCTGGGCGGCGTGGCCGACCTCATCGCCCAGGCCGTCGCCCCATGACCGGCGCCCCGCCCGACGTCGCCGTGCCTGGCGCCCCGCCCGATGTCGCCGTGACCGGGATCGGCCTGGTCACGCCGGCCGGCACCGGCCGCGAAGCCACCTGGGACGGGGTGTGCGCGGGCCGCCCCACCGCCCGGCACATCCCCGAACTCAAGGGCCTCCCGGTCGACTTCGCCTGCCTCGTCCCGGACTTCTCCCCCCGCGGTCACGTCCCCGGCTCACGCCCGTGGCAGTACGACCGCTTCACCCAGTTCGCCCTCTACGCCGCCCTGGAGGCGGTCGCCGACGCCGGCCTGGACCCGGCCGACTGGGACACGGACCGCGTCGCGGTGGTCTTCGGCAGCTCGGCCGGCGGCACCGGCACCATGCTGGAACAGCACCGCAAGCTGCTCGAACTGGGCACGGCACGCGTCTCACCGCTGATGCTGCCGATGTTCCTGCCCAACATGGCCACCGGACAGCTCACCATCCACCTGCGCGCCCGGGGCCCGGCCCTGTGCACGGTCACCGCCTGCGCCTCAGGCGCCACCGCCATCGGCACCGCCCTGCAACTCCTGCGCTCCGGGGCCTGCGACATCGCCGTCGCGGGCGCCTCCGACGCGGTCGTCCAGCCCTTCTGGGTCACCGGCTTCGACCGGATGGGGGCGCTGTCCCGGCGCGGCGACGACCCGGGGGCCGCCTCCCGGCCCTTCGACACCGCCCGGGACGGCTTCGTCATGGCGGAGGGCGGGGCGGCCCTGGTCCTGGAACCGGCGAGCGCGGCCAGGGCCCGCGGCCACCCCGGCTACGCCCTGCTGGCGGGCTACGGAGCCTCGTCCGACGCCCACCACCCCGTGGCACCCGACCCCGAGGGCAAGGGCGCCGCCCTCGCCGTACGGCGGGCCCTCGACGACGCCGGCGCCCGCCCCGCGGACGTGCAGCACATCAACGCGCACGGCACCAGCACGCCGCTCAACGACGCCGCCGAGGCCCGGATGATCCGCCGCCTCTTCCCGCAGCGGCCCTCCGTGACCTCGGTCAAAGGCACCCTCGGCCACCTGCTCGGCGCGGCCGGGGCGGTCGAGGCGGCGATCACCGCCCTGTCCGTGGCCCACGGCCGGGTGCCGCCCGTGGCCAACCTCGAACAACAGGAAGGAGACGCCGAGATCAACGCCGTCACCGGCACCAGCCGGACCCAGCCCATCGACCTCGCCCTGAGCCATTCCTTCGGCTTCGGCGGCCACAACGCCGTACTCGCCTTCAGAAGCTGCCCCACCACCGAACCGGCCCGGGAGCCCGCCGCCCCCGCACCCTGAGCGGGACCGGGACGGCACGCCCGCCGGGGCCCGGGGCGGCGGCGGCCGGAGCGACCGCCGCGCCGACCGCCGCCGGCCCCGCGCGGCGTGCCGGGTACCGCGTCCCGGCGAACGCGCGTCACTCCACGTCCATGCCGAAGTCCCTGACGAGCTGCTCCAGACCGCCCGGGTACCCCTTGCCGCCCAGTACGAAGTCCCAGTCGCCGCCGGACCTGCGCCGGAAGGAGCCGAGCACCAGCGCGGTCTCCCCGGACCGCCCGTCGCAGACGTCGAGCCGCCCGAGTTCGGCCATGGCCGGGTTAAGGAGCCGGATGCGGGCCTGGGTGAACCCGGACAGGTCGGCCTCCGGATTCACCTCCGGGTCCACGGCGGCCACCAGCACGAACCGGTCGGCCGCCGCCGGCAGCGCGTCGAAGGCGACCTGGACGGCGGCCTTGTCCGGCGCCGCCGCCGGTACGGCACGCACCGAGCCGTCGGGTGTCCGCGGGTTGTTGAAGAAGACGAAGTGATCCTCGCTGAGCACCTGGCCGCCCCGGCAGACCAGCGCGCACACGTCGAGGGCGACGTCGCCGGACCACGTCAGGCCCAGCACGCTGTGGTCGTCGGGCGCGGCGGCGGGCCCGGAGCCGGCCGGCTGCCCCGGGGCCGCCGCCGCGCCCCCGCCCAGGCGTCCGCGCAGCCCGTGCCGGTGCAGCAGATCGACGAGTTCGCCGCCCGAGATCAGCTCCAGGGGCTTGCCCCGGGCGAAGGTGTGGGAGCCCGGACCGAACCCGGACGTCGTCACCAGTACGCCCTTGTTGGCGCCGACGTCCTGGACCGTGCCGTACAGGTCGCGCACGGCAGTGGGCGGAACCGTGCCGCGGTAGCGCTTCACCTGCACGACGATCTTGCCGCCGCGGATCGGGGCCGGGTCCGTCGCGTCGACGTCCACGCCGCCGTCGTGGGAGCGCTGGGTCGTCACGGCCCGCATGCCCATGGCCCGGAACAGCTCGGCGACCAGGGACTCGAAGGCGATCGGGTCCATGTCGTACAGGTCCGGGTCGTGGTCGCCGCCGTGGGCGGCCACAGCGCTGCCGACGTCCTGCGGCCGCCGGCCGGGCCGCACGGAAGCGAGCTGGTCGGGCCGGGCCGACAGTTGTCCCCTCAACGCGTCGGTCAGGCAACTGACCGGGTCCACCTGCCCGAGCCGCAGGTCCGTGAAGACCGCCCGGGACGCCATGACGGTCGCCAGGAAGATCTGCGTCTGCCGCCCTGTCGCCGGGTCGGGGGCGTCCACGAAGCCGTTCAGGGCCACCGAGTCCAGGACGCCGTACTCGTCCGCCGCGAAAAGCTGGTGCAGCACCAGCAGCACGCTCTGCCCGAGCACCTCCCGGTACAGCGCCCGACGCCGGCTCACCGGCCATGCCGCCTCCTTGTACTGGTCCTCCCGGTACAAGTACCGCACGGACTTCGCCTCCGGGACGACGTCGTACGCGGGCAGTTCCCAGTCCAGCACCAACTGCCGCCCCGCCGTGTCGTAGGCCGCCGCCACCTGCCGGGGGAAGCCCTCCGGCCAGGCCGTCGACGCGTACAGCGCGGCGGAGAAGTACTCGACCACGGAGTCCGGATCGCCCCGCCCGACCCCGTCGGTCACCTCCGCGACCCCGGCATTGTGCCGGCGCACCTCGGCCCGCTGCGCCTCGGTCCTCTGCTCGTGGTCGCGCCGCATCGCGGCCAGCCTCTGCTGCCGCTGCCCCTCGGCGGCCTGGGCGGCGTACCAGTCCCGCTCGAACCGGGCCCGTGCCTCGACCTGGGCCCGCGCTCGCTGGCCGGCGGTCCAGCTTGCCCCCGGCTGGTACTGGTCCGGGTCGGGCATCGGCACCGGCCGGGCGAGCTGTCCGGGGTCGAACGGCGGGACGTCCTCCGCGCGCAGGAGAGACGACGCCCTGAAGGCCGGCGCCCGGCAGCCCGCGGCCAGCAGCCCGCGCAGGGCCGCGACCCGCGCCTCCAGTTCCGCGGTGCGGCGCCCGGCCTCCGCCTGGCGGTACTCGCGGTGGCTCTGCGCGGCAAGCCGCTGGTACGCCCGGACCTGCCGTTCCTCCTCCCGGCGCCGCCTCGCCTCGGCTTCCGCCTGACGTTGCTGCTGCCGCTGGATCTCAGCCCAGGCGCCGACGAAACCAGCAGAGCGACGACTCATGCGCTACAGGCCCTCCCCAGGACGTCGGCACCGCCGACCGCACTCTGGTTGCCCCCGCAACCAGTAGTGACCGACCGACTGTATCCAGCAATGGCCGTCGTGGACATCACGCCGCCGGACACCACAGAGCCCCCTCCGCATCGAAGGGGGCTCAACGGCCGCCGCACGCGCCCCGACGAGACACCGAGAGCACCGGACCGCGCCCCTCACCCGGACGGACGCGGCACCTGGCTCAGTGCGTGTGCCCGCTCGACGCCGCGTTCTTGACGGTCAGCGGCAGCAGCTTCCTGCCGGTGGGGCCGACCTGGATGTGGGTGTCCATCTGCGGGCACACCCCGCAGTCGAAGCACGGGGTCCACCGGCAGTCCTCGACCTCCGTCTCGTCGAGGGCGTCCTGCCAGTCCTCCCAGAGCCAGTCCTTGTCGAGGCCGGAGTCGAGGTGGTCCCAGGGCAGGACCTCCTCGTAGGTGCGCTCGCGGGTGGTGTACCAGTCGACGTCCACGCCGTAGGGGGCGAGGGCCTTGCCGGCGCAGGCCATCCAGCGGTCGTAGGAGAAGTGCTCGCGCCAGCCGTCGAAACGGCCGCCGTCCTCGTAGACGGCGCGGATGACGGCGCCGATCCGGCGGTCGCCCCGGGAGAGCAGGCCCTCGACGATGCCGGGCTTGCCGTCGTGGTAGCGGAAGCCGATGGAGCGGCCGTACTTCTTGTCGCCGCGGATCTTGTCGCGGAGCTTGGCCAGCCGGGCGTCGGTCTCCTCGGCGGAGAGCTGCGGGGCCCACTGGAACGGGGTGTGCGGCTTGGGCACGAAGCCGCCGATCGACACCGTGCAGCGGATGTCGCCGGAGCCGGAGACCTCGCGGCCCTTCTGGATGACGTTCATCGCCATGTCGGCGATCTGCAGGACGTCCTCGTCGGTCTCGGTCGGCAGACCGCACATGAAGTACAGCTTCACCTGACGCCAGCCGTTGCCGTACGCGGTGGCGACGGTCCTGATCAGGTCGTCCTCCGAGACCATCTTGTTGATGACCTTGCGGATGCGCTCCGAGCCGCCCTCGGGGGCGAAGGTGAGGCCGGAGCGGCGGCCGTTGCGGGTGAGTTCGTCGGCCAGGTCGATGTTGAAGGCGTCGACGCGGGTGGAGGGGAGGGAGAGGCCGATCTTGTCCTCGGTGTAGCGGTCGGCCAGGCCCTTGGCGATGTCGCCGATCTCCGAGTGGTCCGCGGAGGACAGCGAGAGCAGGCCGACCTCCTCGAAACCGGTCGCCTTCAGGCCCTTGTCGACCATCTCGCCGATGCCGGTGATGGAGCGCTCGCGGACCGGGCGGGTGATCATGCCGGCCTGGCAGAAGCGGCAGCCGCGGGTGCAGCCGCGGAAGATCTCCACCGACATGCGCTCGTGGACCGTCTCGGCGAGCGGCACCAGCGGCTGCTTGGGGTAGGGCCACTCGTCGAGGTCCATGACGGTGTGCTTGGCCACCCGCCACGGGACCCCGGACCTGTTCGGTACGACGCGGGCGATACGGCCGTCGGGGAGGTACTCGACGTCGTAGAAGCCGGGGACGTACACGCCGCCGGTGCGGGCCAGGCGGAAGAGGAGTTCCTCACGGCCGCCGGGGCGGCCCTCCGCCTTCCAGGCGCGGACGATCGCGGTGACCTCCAGGACCGCCTGCTCGCCGTCGCCGATGATCGCGCAGTCGATGAAGTCGGCGATGGGCTCGGGGTTGAACGCCGCGTGGCCGCCGGCCATGACGACCGGGTCGTCCAGGCCGCGGTCCTTGGCCTCCAGGGGGATGCCGGCCAGGTCGAGGGCGGCGAGCATGTTGGTGTAGCCCAGCTCGGTGGAGAAGGACAGGCCGAACACGTCGAACGCCTTGACCGGGCGGTGGCTGTCCACCGTGAACTGCGGGACGTGGTGCTCCCGCATCAGGGCCTCCAGGTCCGGCCACACGCTGTAGGTGCGCTCGGCGAGGACGCCCTCCTGCTCGTTGAGCACCTCGTAGAGGATCATGACGCCCTGGTTGGGGAGCCCGACCTCGTAGGCGTCGGGGTACATCAGCGCCCAGCGGACGTCGCAGGAGTCCCAGTCCTTGACGGTGGAGTTGAGTTCTCCGCCGACGTACTGGATCGGCTTCTGCACATGCGGGAGCAGAGCTTCGAGCTGCGGGAAAACGGACTCCGCGGCCGCAGCGACTTCGGCAGGCATCTCGCACACCTTCGTGAGCTGGACAGGACTGACAGGGGTGGTCGTCCAGCGTAACGCGGTCCCGGAGCGTCTCCGCACGCCGGACGGCTCACAGGACCGTCGCCGCGTCCTTGACGCCGTCCCAGAAGGCGGGCAGTCCGGCCTCCACGTCCGCCGCCCGGCGCTGCTCGCGCTCGTGCAGCAGACCGTAGGTGAAGGTGTCCTCGCCGGCGGCGTGGGCGACCGCGGACAGTTCCCGCAGGGTCGCGCGGGCCATCACGCTGTCCTGGTGCTCCCCGAGCTGCTGCTGGAGCGACTTCATGGTCTTGACCAGGAACTTCGCCGGTTTGCCGAGGGCCGGTCCGGCCGCTTCCGCCGCGTACCGGGTCCGCTTGGCCTTCTTGCGGGCCTCGTGCAGCGCCACATCGCGGGCGGTGCCGGGTTCGGTCTCCAGGGCTCGCGCCATCAGGGCGGAGACCTTGTGGAAGTCCTTGCGGACGGCCTCGGTGAGCACCTTGCCGGGCTTCTTGGCGGCCGCCTCGCGCAGCGGCGGATCGGTGAGCAGGGCGTCCAGGCGGTCGAGCAGGGCGAGGTAGCGGTGGGAGTCCAGTACGGCCAGCAGCCTGGCGCGGGCGCTGCCGTGCTCGGCGCCGGACCACTGCCGCAGCCGCGCGGCGGGCGGGCCGTGGACCAGGTCGTCCGGTACTTCGTCGAGGGCCGCCGTCAGCCGTCCGGCCAGCACCTCGCGGTCCCGGTCCGCGCCGAGGACGCCCGCCAGCCACTTCAGCTCGGCCCCGATCGGGTCGGTGACGGAGCGGTCCAGGACCGACCGGAACGACTGGAGGGTGCTGCGCAGCCTGCGCGTCGCCACCCGCATGGAGTGCACGGAGTCCGCGGCGTCCCGGCGGACGGCCGGGTCGAGGTCGACGATCGCGTCCCGCTGCCGGCGCAGATACGCCAGCACGTGGTCGCCCGCGTTCACCGGGTCCCCGGCGGGAGCGGACGGGCGGGTGCGCTCCGGGGCCGTCTCGGCGAGTGCGCGGGCCAGCTTGGAGGAGGCGGCGGCGGGGCGGACGCCGGCCTTGCGCAGCTTTCGCTCCACCTTGTCCAGGAGGGCCGGGTCGCCGCCGCCCGCGAGTTCCACCTCGATCTCGGTCCAGCGGGCCTCGCCGGCCCCGCCGCCGAGCCGTTCGGCGCGCACGGTGTCGACGGCGGCCTCGGCGAGGAGCCTGTCCTCGCGGTCGAGGAGGTGGCGCAGGTCGCGGTCCGTGCGGAGCCGGACCAGGGGCCGCAGTGCGGCGCCGCGGACCCGGGAGCGGACCAGGGCGGCCAGTTCGTCGGGGACGGTGTCGGAGAGCGGGGCGTGGATCTCCTCGCGCTCGCCCGGGGCGACGGGGAGCTTGAGGTGCCAGCCGGCGTCGGAGCCGCCGGTGCGGCGGCGCAGGGTGATGCCCGAGGCGGCGAGGCGCTCGTCGGCGGTGTCGTAGTAGGTGGCGTCGAGGTGGACGACGCCCCGGTCGGCGACGGTCGCGACGCCCGCCGCGCCGGTCAGGTCGGGGAGCCCGGCGTCGTCCGACTGGTACTTCCGCTCGATCTCGCGCTTGATGTCCGCCATGGGGCGTACGTACCCGGCATGGGACGAAGGTCACCTCCGGTCGGCAGTTCTCCGTCCCTTCCGGTCTCCGTGGCTACGCCGACATGGGTCTCTGCACGGTGATCGACTGAAGGAGTCCCACCGCCATCCAGACCGCGAACATCGACGAACCGCCGTAGGAGACGAACGGCAGGGGCAGGCCGGTCACCGGCATGATGCCGAGGGTCATCCCGATGTTCTCGAACGCCTGGAAGGCGAACCAGGCGACGATGCCGGCGGCGACGATCGTGCCGTACAGGTCGGGGGTGTCGCGGGCGATGCGGCAGGCGCGCCAGAGCACCACGCCGAGCAGCACGATGATCAGCCCCGCGCCGACGAACCCGAGTTCCTCGCCGGCGACGGTGAAGACGAAGTCCGTCTGCTGCTCGGGGACGAACTGGCCGGTGGTCTGCGAGCCGTGGAAGAGGCCGGAGCCGGTGAGCCCGCCGGAACCGATGGCGATGCGCGCCTGGTTGGTGTTGTAGCCGACGCCGGCCGGGTCCAGCTCGGGGTTGGCGAAGGCGGCGAAGCGGTTGATCTGGTAGTCGTCGAGGATGCCGAGCTGCCAGACCGCCAGGGCGCCGACGGTGCCCGCGCCGATCAGGCCGAACACCCAGCGGTTGGAGGCGCCGGAGGCCAGCAGCACGCCCAGCACGATGATGACCATGACCATGACCGACCCGAGGTCGGGCATCAGCATCACGATCAGCATGGGGACGACGGCGAGGCCGAGGGCCTGCAGGACCGTGCGGTGGTCGGGGTACTGCTTGTCGCCGGCGTCCACCCGGGTGGCCAGCAGCATCGCCATGCCCAGGATGATGGTGAGCTTGACGAACTCCGAGGGCTGGAGGGAGAAGCCGCCGGGGAGCTGAATCCAGGAGTGGGCGCCGTTGATCGTGGAGCCCAGCGGGGTGAGCACCAGCAGGATCAGGAACAGGGACGCGCCGTACAGCAGGGGCACGGCGGTGCGCAGGGTGCGGTGGCCGATCCACACTATGGCGATCATCAGCGCGATGCCGATGCCGGTGTTGAGCAGGTGCCGGAGCAGGAAGTAGTACGGGTCGCCCTGGTTCAGCTCGGTGCGGTTGCGGGTGGCCGAGTAGACCAGCACGGTGCCGGTCATGGACAGGGCGAGGGCCGCCAGCATGATCGGCCAGTCCAGCCGGCGGGCCACCGAGTCCCGGGCGAGCAGCCGGGTCCAGCCCGCGCGCTCGGGGCCGTATCCGGAGACCTGGAAACTGTTCGCCCCGGTCATGTGCGGACCCTCCGCTTCCGGTTCCGGCAGGTGCCGCGTCGCCGGCGGCGGGTTTGGCGGTCGCCCGTGCCCTGGTTCGGGACGGTGGCGCCCTGGTCCTGGCCGTCGAGGGGGGCGTACTCGTCCTTCTCGGTGGCCTGCTGGTCCTCGACCGGGTCGTCGGAGACCTTCGGGGCGGCGATCGTCCCGTCGGGCTTGACCTTGGGCAGGGCCTTCTGCGGCTCGGGCAGCAGCGCCTTCTTCTTGTCGATGGCGCCGTCGTCGGAGACGCCGTACAGCGCGTCGTAGATGTTGCGCACGGCCGGGCCGGAGGCGCCGGAGCCGGTGCCGCCCTGGGAGATCGTCATGACGATCGAGTAGTCCTTGGTGTACGTGGCGAACCAGGAGGTGGTCTGCTTGCCGTAGACCTCGGCGGTACCGGTCTTGGCGTGCATCGGGATCTCGTCCTGGGGCCAGCCTCCGAACCGCCAGGCGGCGGTGCCGTTGGTGGCGACGCCGGCGAGGGCGGCGTCCATCTTGTCCCGGGTCTCCTTGCTTATCGGCAGCTTGCCGTGCGACTCGGGTTCGATCGGGTCGACGTGCTTGCCGTCGGCGCTGACGACGGCCTTGCCGATGGAGGGGGTGTAGAGGGTGCCGCCGTTGGAGATCGCGGCGTAGATGGTGGCCATCTGGATGGGGGTGACGAGGGTGTCGCCCTGGCCGATGGAGTAGTTGATGGCGTCACCGGCGCGCATCTTGTTGCCCTCGATGCAGTTCTCGTACGCGATCTTCTCCACGTACGAGCCGTCCTTCTTGCCGGTCTTGCACCAGGCGTCCTTGTTGGCCTCCCAGTAGTCCTGCTTCCACTGGCGGTCGGGGACGCGGCCGGTGACCTCGTTGGGGAGGTCGATGCCGGTCTCCGTGCCGAGGCCGAACTGGTGGGCGGCCTTGTAGAAGTAGTCGTCGGCCTTCTTGGGGTTCATGCCGCCGTCCTTCTTCCACTCCTGGTGCGCCAGGCGGTAGAAGACGGTGTCGCAGGAGACCTCCAGGGCGCGGCCGAGGCTGATCGGGCCGTAGTTGGCGGACTCGAAGTTCTTGAAGACCTGGCCGCCGACGCTGTACGCGCTGGAGCAGTCGTAGCTGCCGTCGAAGTCGTAGCCGGCTTCCACGGCGGCGGAGGTGGAGACCACCTTGAAGACGGAGCCGGGGGCGGCCTGGCCCTGGATGGCCCGGTTGAGCAGCGGGTAGTTGGAGTCCTTGCCGGTGAGCTTCTTGTAGTCGGCGGCGGAGATGCCGCCCACCCACGCGTTGGGGTCGTAGGTGGGGTTGGAGGCCATGGCCACTATCCGGCCGGTCTTGGCCTCCATCACCACCACGGCACCGGAGTCGGCCTTGTAGTTGGTGCCGGTGTTGCGGTCGAACTCCTTGCGGGCGGCCTTCATCGCCTCGTTCAGCTCGTACTCCGCGACGCGCTGGACGCGGGAGTCGATGCTGGTGACCAGGTTGTCGCCGGGCTCGGCGGGGTCGGCCTCGGCCTCGCCGATGACCCGGCCGAGGTTGTCCACCTCGTAGCGGGTGACGCCGGCCTTGCCGCGCAGCGCCTTGTCGTACTGCCGCTCGATGCCGGAGCGGCCGACCTGGTCGGAGCGGAGGTAGGGCGAGTCGGTGTCCTGGGCCTTGGTGATCTCGTCGTCGGTGACCGGGGAGAGGTAGCCGAGGACCTGGGCGGTGTTGGCCTTGCCGGGGCTCGGGTAGCGGCGCACGGCCTGGGGTTCGGCGCTGATGCCGGGGAAGTCCTCGGCGCGCTCGCGGATCTGCAGGGCCTGCTTGGGGGTGGCCTCGTCGGTGATGGGGATGGGCTGGTACGGCGAGCCGTTCCAGCAGGGCTGGGGGGTCTTGGCGTCGCAGAGCCGGACCTTCTCCATCACCTCCTTCGGCCGCATGCCGAGGACGCCGGCCAGCTTGGTGAGGACGGCCTCGCCGTCGTCCGCCATCTTCAGCAGTTCGGTGCGGGAGGCGGAGACGACCAGCCGGGTCTCGTTGTCGGCGAGGGCCACGCCCCGGGCGTCGAGGATGGAGCCGCGGACGGCGGGCTCGACGACCTGCTGGACGTGGTTGCCGGAGGCTTCCTTGGCGTACTCGTCGCCCTGGCGGATCTGGAGGTACCAGAGCCGGCCGCCGAGGGTGCCGAGGAGGGAGAGCACGAGGACTTGGATGACGACGAGCCGGATCTGGACGCGTGGGTTCCGCCCGGTCTCGGGGATGTTGGTCACTGCGGTTGCCTCCCCCTCCTCAGTGCGCCGACGTGTGTGCGTGTACGAATGGTGAACGGCCGGCCGGTGCGGTCGCGTTCCGCCCCGGCGGACCCGTTCGGGTGAACTCGACCGTTCTCACAGCCGCTTGACCCCCTTGATGCGTCCGGCTCGGGCGACCCGGGCCCGCGCCGCCTTCACCCGCAGCCCGCCCCGCTGGCCGCCGATGCGCAGGCCGGTGCCGGAGGCGAGCCAGCCGGAGGAGATGTCGGTGGTCTGGGCGGCGGAGGTGGTCTCGGCGAGCGGGTCGTTCTCCGCGCGCCGGGCCAGCGCCATGATGCCGGGGACGACGAACGGGGCCAGCAGCAGGTCGTAGAGGGCGGCGGTGAACAGCAGTCCGCCGAGGCCGACATGGCGGGCGGCGGTGTCGCCGACCAGCGAGCCGACCCCGGCGTAGAGCAGGGTGGAGCCGACGGCGGCGGCGACGACCACGACCATGGGGCCGGCGGCGGACTTCAGCCGTCCGTTCTCCGGCCGGGCCAGGCCCGCCAGGTAGCCGATGACGCACAGCACCAGGGCGTAGCGCCCGGCGGCGTGGTCGGCGGGCGGGGCGAGGTCGGCGAGGAGACCGGCGCCGAAGCCGATGAGGGCCCCGCCGACATGGCCGTAGACCAGGGCGAGGCCGAGCACGACCAGGAGCAGCAGGTCGGGGACGGCGCCGGGGAGGTGCAGCCGGGCCAGGACGCTGACCTGGATCACCAGGGCGACGACGATCAGGGGGACGGACAGCAGGAACCGGTTGACACGCATGGGACTTCAGTCTCCTACTGCTCGGGCTGCTCGGGCTGGACCTGTCCGTCGGCCGCCTGGCCGTCCTGGGGCGCCTGGCCGTCCTCGGGCGCCCCGGCGGACGGGGTCACGGTGACCGTCACGGTCGGCCTGGGGGCCGGCTCGGGCTTGTCCGGGAGCACGGTGTCGCGCGGGTCCTTCTCGGGCCCCTGGACGACGACGCCGACGATGTCGAGCTTGGTGAAGCTGACGTACGGCGTGACGTACAGGGTGCGGGTCAGGTCGCCGCCGGAGGGGTCGACGCGGGAGACGACACCGACCGGGACGCCGGGCACGAACGGCTTGTCCGCCTGGGAGCCGAAGGTGACGAGGCGGTCGCCCTTCTTCACCTCGGCCTTGCCGTTGAGCAGTTCGACGCGGAGCGGGCGGTCGCCCTGCCCGGAGGCGAAGCCGAGTTCGTCGCCGGCCTCCATGCGGGTGCCGACGGTGAAGTCGGGGTCGCTGGCGAGCAGCACCGTGGAGGAGTCGGGGCCGACGGTGGTGACCCGGCCGACCAGTCCGTCGCCGTTGAGGACGGTCATGTCGCGCCGGATGCCGTCGTGGGCGCCGACGTCGATGGTGACGGTCCAGGAGAAGCCCTGGGCCGCTCCTATGCCGATGACCTGGGCGCCCTTGATGCCGTACTGGCCCTCCCCCGCCAGCTTGAGCATGCTGTCGAGCTGGGCGAGGCGGCTGCGGCCGCGGTCGTCGCTGCCGAGCTTCGCCTTGAGCGCCGCGTTCTCCTGCTCCAGGGCGGCGAGCCGGTCGTGACGGTCACCGGAGGCGCGGACCGCGGAGATGGCGTTGCCCACCGGGTCGACGGCGGACGACACCCCGTCCTCGATCGGGCCGAAGACGGTGGCCGCGGCCTGCCGGGCACCGTCGACCGGCGAGTCCTCCCCGCCGCGGATGTCCACCGTGATCAGCGCGAACGCGACCGCGATCAGCAGCACCAGGAGCAGCCGGCTCTCTTTCGTGTCCCTCACGTGCGGCGGCCGTGCCTTCCTCGTCGGAATTCGGGAATTCGTCGGTGGTTCTTCAGTATGTGCCGACAACGCGCCGGACCGTCCGCGGCGGTCGTGCCGGATGCCGGCTGTCGTCCTGTGTCGTTGTCTCTATATCAACGATCCGCCGTACGAGAGCAGATCGTCTCGTACGGCGGAATGCAAGCGTCATGTCATCTGCGGGGCTGGGCGTCCAGCACCTGCTGGAGCGCCTCGAACTCCTCGACGCACTTGCCGGAGCCGAGCGCCACGCTGTCCAGCGGGTCCTCGGCGATGTGGATCGGCATTCCGGTCTCCCGGCGCAGCCGCTCGTCGAGGCCGCGCAGCAGCGCCCCGCCGCCGGTCAGGACGATGCCCCGGTCCATGATGTCGCCGGACAGCTCCGGCGGGCACTTGTCCAGGGTCGTCTTGACGGCGTCGACGATCGCGTTGACCGGCTCCTCGATCGCCTTGCGCACTTCGGCGGCGGAGACGACGACGGTCTTGGGCAGCCCGGAGACGAGGTCCCGGCCGCGGATTTCGGTGTGCTCGTCGGTGTCGAGGTCGTACGCCGAACCGATCGTGATCTTGATCTGTTCGGCCGTCCGCTCACCCAGCAGGAGGGAGTACTCCTTCTTGATGTGCTGGATGATCGCGTTGTCCAGTTCGTCGCCCGCTACGCGGATGGACTGGGCGGTGACGATGCCGCCGAGGGAGATGACCGCGACCTCCGTGGTGCCGCCGCCGATGTCGACCACCATGTTGCCCGTGGCCTCGTGGACCGGCAGGCCGGAGCCGATGGCCGCGGCCATGGGCTCCTCGATGATGTGCACCTGGCGGGCGCCGGCCTGGGACGACGCCTCGATGACGGCGCGGCGCTCGACGCCGGTGATGCCCGAGGGCACACAGACGACGACTCGCGGGCGAGCCAGATACCTCCGCTTGTGGATCTTCAGGATGAAGTAGCGGAGCATCCGCTCGGTGATCTCGAAGTCGGCGATCACGCCGTCCTTCAGCGGCCGCACGGCAACGATGTTGCCGGGCGTGCGCCCGATCATCTTCTTCGCTTCGGCGCCGACCGCGAGGATGCCGCCGGTGTTGGTGTTGATGGCGACGACGGACGGCTCGTTGAGTACGATCCCACGACCCCTGACGTACACCAGCGTGTTGGCGGTCCCGAGGTCGACAGCCATGTCACGGCCGATGAACGACATTGAGTTCCCCATCAGGATTCGACTGGCCTTCCCAGGAGCTTTTGAGGGCTTTTCAGGTCGGCGAGGTGGGTGCAGTGACGTGAAGGCTTCCATCGTAGACGCGCTTTCGCGAACACTGCGCGAGGGTCTTCGCCATTGTCAGCAGATGGCGTCCCGCCTCGCTTGTGGAGACGGGCCAACGGAGGCAAACGTTCCCCCGATCGGCACGCACTTGTGACAGGGCGGTCGTTTCCCTGCGACCGCCCTGGTCAGATGGGCCATTTGACTGACGTTACGTCAGAAAAACATATGGGGGGAGATCAGGCGCGGCCCGGGAAGAAAATCTTCACCTCACGCTCGGCGGACTCCTCGGAGTCGGAGGCGTGGATCAGGTTCTCCCGGACGATCACACCGTAGTCCCCGCGGATGGAGCCCGGCGCGGCGGCGATCGGGTCGGTGGGACCGGCCAGGGCACGCACGCCCTCGACGACCCGCTCGCCCTCGACGATCATCGCGACGACGGGGCCGGAGGACATGAACTCCACCAGGGGCTCGTAGAACGGCTTGCCCTTGTGCTCGCCGTAGTGCTGCTCCAGGGTCTCCTGGTCCAGGGTCCGCAGTTCCAGCGCGGTGATCTGCCAGCCGGCCTTGCGCTCGATACGGCTGATGATCTCGCCGGTCAGGCCGCGACGGACGGCGTCGGGCTTGAGCAGGACGAGGGTGCGCTGGGTCACTGCGGGCTCCTTGTGGGTCAGGACGTGCGAAGTGTGACTGAGGTTACCGGGCGTGTCGCGACCCTCGTCACGCAGCGTCAGCCACAGGGGATCACGCCTGCGGCGCGGCCCCCGGTTCCGCCTGCGCCGCGAATCTCGCCTTCGCCTCGTCGATCTTCCTGCCGTAGTGCACGGACGCCCACCACAGGGCGGCGAAGACGACACCGAGGATGAACATCATCGGGACGACGAAGCCGGAGGCGATCAGGGCGATCTGCAGGGCCCAGCCCAGCGCCACGCCGCCGGGGCGGGTCACCGTGCCGCACAGCGCCACGCACAGGAACATCGCGATGCCGCTGACCGTCCACACGGTGCCCATGGACAGGTCGGGCTGCTTCATCGCGACCAGCCCGGCGAAGCCGATCACGAAGAACTCGCCGATCAGGGTCGAAGAACAGAGCGTACGCACGGGATGTCAGCCCCTCCCCAGCAGCAGTCGGGCCTCGCCGACGGTGATGACCGAGCCGGTGACGAGCACCCCGCCGCCCGCGAACTCGCCCTCCTCCTCGGCCAGGGTGATCGCGGCCTCCAGCGCGTCCGGCAACCGCGGCTCGACCTGCACCCGCTCCTCGCCGAACACCTCGACGGCGATCGCGGCCAGCTCGTCGGCGTCCATCGCGCGGTGGCTGGCGTTCTGCGTGACGACGATCTCGGCGAACACCGGTTCGAACGCTTCCAGCAGGCCCCGTACGTCCTTGTCACCGCTCGCGCCGACCACGCCGATCAGGCGGCTGAACTGGAACGCCTCCCCGATCGCCGCGGCGGTGGCCCGCGCCCCGGCCGGGTTGTGCGCGGCGTCCAGCACGACCGTCGGCGACTTGCGGACCACCTCCAGGCGGCCCGGCGAGGCGACGGCGGCGAACGCCTTGCGGACGGTGTCGATGTCCAGCGGCTCCGGACGCTGCGCGCCCACCCCGAAGAACGCCTCGACGGCGGCCAGCGCCACGGCCGCGTTGTGCGCCTGGTGGGCGCCGTGCAGCGGCAGGTAGACCTCGGTGTACTCGCCGCCCAGCCCGCGCAGGGTGAGCAACTGGCCGCCGACGGCGATCCGCCGGGCCACGACGCCGAACTCCAGGCCCTCGCGGGCCACCGTGGCGTTCACGTCGACGGCCTTCTTCAGCAGCACCTGGGCCGCGTCGACCGGCTGCTGGGCGAGGATCACGGTGGCGTCCTGCTTGACGATGCCGGCCTTCTCCGTGGCGATCTCGGCGGTCGTCCCGCCGAGCCGGTCGGTGTGGTCCAGGTCGATCGGGGTGACCACGGCGACGTCCCCGTCGATCACGTTGGTGGCGTCCCAGGAGCCGCCCATCCCGACCTCGACGACGGCCACGTCCACGGGCGCGTCGGCGAAGGCGGCGTACGCCATGCCGGTGAGCACCTCGAAGAACGACAGCCGGTACTCCTGCCGCGCGTCGACCATCTCGACGTACGGCTTGATGTCCTGGTAGGTCTCCACGAACCGCTCCGCCGAGACGGGCGCGCCGTCCAGGCTGATCCGCTCGGTGATGGACTGCACGTGCGGCGAGGTGTACCGCCCGGTGCGCAGCTCGAAGGCGCCGAGCAGGGCCTCGATCATGCGGGCGGTGGAGGTCTTGCCGTTGGTGCCCGTGATGTGGATCGACGGGTACGAGCGCTGGGGGTCGCCCAGGACGTCCATCAGCGCGGCGATACGGCTGACGGAGGGCTCCAGCTTGGTCTCGCCCCAGCGGGTGGCCAGCTCGGCCTCGACCTCGCGCAGCGCCTTGTCGACCTCGGGGTCCTCGGGGCGGGCGGGTACGTCGGCCTCCGGGGGGCCGCCCTGGGTGCGCAGGGTGCGGCTGCCGGCCTCGATGACCGCGAGGTCGGGGTCTCGGGTGGTCTCCGCCTCGATGATCTCGTCGAAGGAGTCGAGGGGGTCTGGCTGGTCGTCGCCGGGGATGTCGCTCACGGGGCCCAGTCTACGGAGCGGGGCCGGCAGAGGTCGGGGTGGCCGGTCGTGACGGGCGGGTGCGGGTGCGTCGCGGTCGCCCGCGCCCACGCGGCGCGGCCGCATCCCGGCCCGGCCCCGCGCCCCTGACGTGCGCGAGGTCCCCGGCGCTCGAAAGCGCCGGGGACCTCGCGATGCGTCCCTATGCCTGAGGCAGGCGCTCCAACTGGGCCTGGAGGCGGGTGATGTCCTCCTCCGCCTTGGCCAGACGCCCCCGGATCTTGTCGACCACCTGGTCCGGAGCCTTGGCCAGGAACGCCTCGTTGCCGAGCTTGGCCGTGGCCTGCGCCTTCTCCTTCTCGGCCGCCGCGAGGTCCTTGGTGAGGCGCTTGCGCTCGGCGGCGACGTCGATGGTGCCGGAGAGGTCGAGGGCGACCTCGGCGCCGGCCACCGGCAGGGTCGCCGTCGCCGAGAAGGCGTCGCCCTCGGGCTGGAGGCGGAGCAACTGGCGGATGGCCGGCTCGTGCGGGGCGAGGGGCGTGCCGTCCAGGGTGAGGCGGGCCGGGACGCGCTGGCCGGGCTGGAGGCCCTGGTCGGCGCGGAAGCGGCGGACCTCGGTGATCACGGACTGGAGGGTCTCGATCTCCCGTTCGGCGGCCGGGTCCCGGAAGCCGGAGTCCGCGGGCCACTGGGCGACGACCACCGACTCGCCGCCGGTGAGCGTGGTCCACAGCTCCTCGGTGACGAAGGGCACGACCGGGTGCAGCAGCCGCAGCGTGACGTCGAGGACCTCGCCCAGGACGCGCTTGCTGACCTCGGCCGCCGGGCCGCCCGCCTGGAAGGTGGTCTTGGACAGCTCCACGTACCAGTCGAAGACCTCGTCCCACGCGAAGTGGTAGAGGGCGTCGGAGAGCTTGGCGAACTGGTAGTCCTCGTAGAACGCGTCGACGTCGGCGACCGTCCGGCCCAGCCGGGAGAGGACCCAGCGGTCGGTCGGGGACATCTCGGCGGCGTCGGGCAGCGGGCCCTCGACCGTGGCGCCGTTCATCAGCGCGAACCGGGTGGCGTTCCAGATCTTGTTGGCGAAGTTCCGGGATGCCTGGACCCAGTCCTCGCCGATGGGCACGTCGGTGCCGGGGTTGGCGCCGCGGGCCAGGGTGAAGCGGACGGCGTCGGAGCCGTATCGGTCCATCCAGTCGAGCGGGTCGACGACGTTGCCGAAGGACTTCGACATCTTCTTGCCGCGCTCGTCGCGGACCAGGCCGGTCAGCGCGATGGTCTTGAACGGGACCTCGCCGTCCATGGCGTACAGGCCGAACATCATCATCCGGGCGACCCAGAAGAAGATGATGTCGTGGCCGGTCAGCAGGACGTCGGTCGGGTAGAACTTGCGCAGGTCGGCGGTGTGCTCCGGCCAGCCGAGGGTGGAGAAGGGCCACAGGCCCGAGGAGAACCAGGTGTCCAGGACGTCGGTCTCCTGGTGCCAGCCCTCGCCGGCGGGCGGCTCCTCGTCGGGGCCGACACAGACGATCTCGCCGTCCGGGCCGTACCAGACGGGGATGCGGTGGCCCCACCACAACTGGCGGGAGATGCACCAGTCGTGCATGTTGTCGACCCAGTCGAAGTACCGCTTCGACATGTCCTCGGGGTGGATGGTGACCCGGCCGTCGCGGACGGCGTCGCCGGCCGCCTTGGCCAGCGGGGCGACCTTGACCCACCACTGCAGGGACAGCCGCGGCTCGACGGTGGTGCCGCAGCGCGAGCAGTGGCCGACGGAGTGGACGTAGGGGCGCTTCTCGGCGACGATCCGGCCCTGCTCGCGCAGCGCGGCGACGATGGTGGAGCGGGCCTCGAAGCGGTCCAGGCCCTCGAAGGGACCGTGGGCGGTGATGACGCCCCGCTCGTCCATGACGGTGATCGACTCCAGGTCGTGGCGCTGGCCGATGGCGAAGTCGTTCGGGTCGTGGGCCGGGGTGACCTTGACCGCGCCGGTGCCGAACTCGGGGTCGACGTGGGCGTCGGCGACGACCGGGATGGTCCGGTCGGTCAGCGGCAGCTTGATCCGCTTGCCGACCAGGTGCCGGTAGCGCTCGTCGTCGGGGTGGACGGCGACGGCGGTGTCGCCGAGCATCGTCTCCGCGCGGGTGGTGGCGACGACGAGGCTGTCCTCGCCCTCGCCGTACCGGATGGAGACCAGCTCGCCGTCGTCCTCCTGGTAGTTCACCTCGATGTCGGAGATGGCGGTCAGACAGCGCGGGCACCAGTTGATGATGCGCTCGGCGCGGTAGATCAGCTCGTCGTCGTAGAGGCGCTTGAAGATCGTGCCGACGGCCCGGGACAGGCCCTCGTCCATGGTGAAGCGCTCCCGGGACCAGTCGACGCCGTCGCCCAGGCGCCGCATCTGGCCGAGGATCTTGCCGCCGTACTCCTCCTTCCACTGCCACACCCGCCGGACGAACTCCTCGCGGCCGAGGTCGTGCCGGGACTTGCCCTCGTCGGCGAGCTGCTGCTCCACCTTGTTCTGGGTGGCGATGCCGGCGTGGTCCATGCCGGGCAGCCACAGCGCCTCGTAGCCCTGCATCCGCTTGCGGCGGGTGAGGGCGTCCATCAGCGTGTGCTGGAAGGCGTGGCCCAGGTGCAGCGAGCCGGTGACGTTGGGCGGCGGGATGACGATGGTGTACGGGGGCTTGTCGCTCTCCGCGTCGGCGGTGAAGTACCCCTTGTCTACCCAGCGCTCGTACAGCTTCCCCTCTACCTCGGCCGGCGTGTACTGGGTCGGCAGTTCGGTGATGGGCGCTGGTTGCGGCTGCTGAGTGTTCTCGGTCACGAGGGTCAGTTTAGGGGTGTCACGACCGAGTCCCGAAACGCGTTTGCTTTGTAACGGTGCGGCCCCCGGTGGCCGGTGTCCGCCATGTCTGCGTCAGGATGGCGGGCAAGTCATGTGCATCCGGAGGGGAACCCAGGAATGAGCTACCACCAGCCGGGCCCGTACGACGGGCAGCCTCAGCAGCCCGGACCGTACGGCCAGCCGGGACCGTACGGCCAGCAGCCGCAGGCCCCTCAGCCCGGCTACGGCCAGCCCCAGCAGACGCCTCCCCCGCAGCCCGGCTACGGCTACCCCCAGCAGACGCCTCCCCCGCAGCCCGGTTACGGCTATCCGCAGCAGCCTCCGCAGGGCGTGCCCCCGCAGCAGCCCCCGTACGGCCAGCAGCCCTACGGGCAGACGCCGTACGGGATGCCGCAGCCGCCGGCTCCGGGCGGCGGGAAGAAGAAGACCGGTCTGATCGTCGGCGCGGTCGCGGTCGTCGCGGCGATCGGGGTGGGCGCGTACTTCGTGCTCGGCGGGAGCGGCGGCGGCGCGGGCGGCGGCCTGGAGGACGACGGCGCGCACAAGCTCACCACGCCGAAGACGGTGCTCGGCGGCGAGTACAACCTGATGTCCGACAGCGGTCTGAGCAGCAGCAGCACCACCGAGGACCTGGAGAAGAGCGGGGTCAAGAACGGCAAGTCCGCGCTGGGCATCTACACGACGATCGACCCGGGCAGCTACGACCCGTCCGACCCCAGCTCGGTGCCGGACGAGTTCTCCACGATCACCTTCGCCGGTGCGTACGGGGACATCGCCGACCCGGAGGCCGCGCTGGACGCGTTCTTCGCCAACTTGCGGAAGTCGGCCTCGGAGGACTCCTCCAGCGGTACGGGCGCCGATCTGGTGGGTGAGCCGGAGAGTGTCGACCTCGACGGCGCGCTGATGAAGTGCCAGGTGGCGAAGGGCGAGAACCCGCAGACCAAGAAGGCGAAGTCCGACTGGTTCTGCGCCTGGGCCGACCACAGCACGATCGCCATGGTCTCCCCGGGCGAGGTCACCGACAGCATCAGCAAGGACGCGGCGGTGGACCTCACCACCAAGATACGCAAGGACGTTCGAGTCAAGGTCTGACCCGCACGGTGACGTACGCGAAGGGGCCCCGGTCGTCGCGACCGGGGCCCCTTCGTCGTCCGTGCGCGGCGGTTACGCCGACTTCTGCTCGCCCGGCCCGCGGCCGCGGGAGTCGCGCGGGATCAGCGTCGGGTTGACGTTGGAGAGGACCACGTCGGCGGTGATGACGACGCGGGCGACGTCCTTGCGGGACGGGACCTCGTACATCACGCCCTGGAGGACCTCCTCCATGATGGCGCGCAGGCCGCGGGCGCCGGTCTGGCGCAGGATCGCCTGGTCGGCGATGGCCTCCAGCGCCTCGCGCTCGAAGTCCAGCTCGACCCCGTCGAGTTCGAACAGGCGCTGGTACTGCTTCACCAGCGCGTTGCGCGGCTCGACGAGGATCTTCAGCAGGGCCTCGCGGTCGAGGTTGTGCACGCTCGTGATCACCGGCAGGCGGCCGATGAACTCGGGGATCATGCCGAACTTGACCAGGTCCTCCGGCATGACCTCCTGGAAGTGGTCCTGGGACTCGCGCTCCCGCTTGGAGCGGATCTGCGCGCCGAAGCCGATGCCCTTGGCGCCGGCGCGGGCCTCGATGATCTTCTCCAGGCCCGCGAACGCACCGCCCACGATGAACAGGACGTTCGTCGTGTCGATCTGGATGAACTCCTGGTGGGGGTGTTTCCGCCCGCCCTGCGGCGGCACCGAGGCGGTGGTGCCCTCCAGGATCTTCAGCAGCGCCTGCTGGACGCCCTCGCCGCTGACGTCCCGGGTGATCGAGGGGTTCTCGCTCTTGCGGGCGACCTTGTCGATCTCGTCGATGTAGATGATGCCGGTCTCGGCCTTCTTGACGTCGTAGTCAGCGGCCTGGATCAGCTTCAGCAGGATGTTCTCGACGTCCTCGCCGACGTAGCCCGCCTCGGTGAGGGCGGTGGCGTCGGCGATCGCGAACGGCACGTTCAGCATGCGGGCCAGGGTCTGGGCCAGCAGGGTCTTGCCGGAGCCGGTGGGGCCCAGCAGCAGGATGTTGGACTTCGCCAGCTCGATGGCGTCGTCACGGCTCTGCGCGCCGCCGTTCTCCCCGGCCTGGACCCGCTTGTAGTGGTTGTAGACCGCGACGGAGAGCGCCTTCTTGGCGGCCTCCTGGCCGACCACGTAGCCCTCGAGGAACTCGTAGATCTCGCGGGGTTTGGGCAGCTCTTCCCAGCGGACCTCGCTGGTCTCGGCCAGTTCCTCTTCGATGATCTCGTTGCAGAGGTCGATGCACTCGTCGCAGATGTAGACACCGGGCCCTGCGATGAGCTTCTTGACCTGCTTCTGGCTCTTGCCGCAGAACGAGCACTTGAGCAGATCGCCGCCGTCACCGATGCGTGCCACGGTGTGCTTCCCCTTCGCCTGGGAGACTCCTGGACGCCGACGTCCAGTGGACTCCTGGTGCTGCCTTATGTCCGACGGTACCTTGCCGGGCCCCCCGTCCGGGCCCCCCTTGGCAGGGTTCGCTTTGACGTGAACCACGCCAAACCATGCCAAGGGGCGGCAGACGATACAGCGTCCTGCCTCAGCGGAGGGAGGAGTTGTCCATCTTCCGGGTGGTGATGATCTGGTCGATCAGGCCGTACTGCAGCGCGTCCTCGGCCGTGAGGATCTTGTCGCGCTCGATGTCCTCGCGGATCTTGTCGATCGTCTGCGTGGAGTGCTTGGCCAGCATCTCCTCGAGCTGCGAGCGCATCCGCAGGATCTCGTTGGCGGCGATCTCCAGGTCGGAGACCTGGCCGCGGCCGGTCTCGCTGTACGGCTGGTGGATCAGCACCCGCGCGTTCGGCAGCGCCATGCGCTTGCCGGGGGTGCCGGCGGCGAGCAGGACGGCGGCGGCGGAGGCCGCCTGGCCCATGCAGACCGTCTGCACGTCGGGCTTCACGTACTGCATCGTGTCGTAGATGGCCGTGAGCGCCGTGAAGGAGCCGCCGGGGCTGTTGATGTAGACCGAGATGTCCCGGTCGGGGTCCATCGACTCCAGGCACAGCAACTGGGCCATGACGTCGTTGGCGGAGGCGTCGTCGATCTGCACGCCGAGGAAGATCACCCGCTCCTCGAAGAGCTTCGCGTACGGGTCGTACTCGCGGATGCCCTGGGAGGTGCGCTCGACGAAGCGCGGGATGACGTAGCGGGACTCGGCCGTGGGGCCGGTGTACTCGGCGCGCGCGCGGTCGTAGAGGCCGCTGCCGGGGAAGTCGTTCACAGTGTCTCCTGGGAAGGGGCTGAGGCGGTCGGCCGGGACTGGCTGGGGCGGTGCTCAGGCCCCGGTGCCGCCGCCGCCCGGCATACCGGCGGCCGTGGCGATGACATCGTCGATGAGGCCGTACTCCTTGGCCTCGAAGGCGTCGAACCAGCGGTCGCGGTCGGAGTCGCGGGTGATCTGCTCGACCGACTGGCCGGTGTGCTGGGAGGTCAGCTCGGCCATGCGCTTCTTGGTGTGCAGCAGCCGCTCGGCGTGGATCTTGATGTCCGACGCGGAACCCGCGAGGCCCGCGGAGGGCTGGTGGATCAGGATCTCGGCGTTCGGCAGGGCGAAGCGCTTGCCCGGGGTGCCGGCGCTGAGCAGGAACTGGCCCATCGAGGCGGCGAGGCCCATGGCGATGGTCACCACGTCGTTCTTGATGTACTGCATGGTGTCGTAGATCGCCATGCCGGCGGTGATCGAACCACCCGGGCTGTTGATGTAGAGGTAGATGTCCTTGTCCGGGTCGGAGGCAAGGAGCAGCAACTGTGCGGTGATCTTGTTGGCGATGTCGTCGTCGACCGGCTGGCCGAGGAAGATGATCCGCTCGCCGAGCAGCCGGTTGTAGACCTGGTCGCCGAGGCCACCACCGATGGAGGGCTCGCCGGCGGCTGAGGGCATCAGATTCGTCACGTATCCACCTGCTCGTCTTACGACGGCGCCGGGCCGTCTCACGTTTCCCTGCGGGGCTGGAGCTCGTATTCGGGGACTCCACTGCCCTCGTATTCATGGACCCTAACGCGCGGGTCCCTTCGGGGAATCCCGCGAAGGGAGGTGTTCGCCGGGGGCGTAGCGCGGGGGCGGAGGGCGGGAGCGGGACGGGCCCCGAGACGCACGCGTCTCGGGGCCCGTCCTGACGTCGGTGCGGGAGCCGGGGGCTCAGCCCTCGGTCTTCTCCTCGGCCGGGGCGTCCTCGGTGGAGTCGGCGGCGGCCTCGGCGGCCTCCGTCTCCTCCTCGTCGTCGCTGAGGTCGACGATCTCGCCGTTGCTGTCCTTGACCGTGGCCTTCTCGACCACGGAGGCCAGGGCCTTGCCGCGGGCGACCTCGCCGACGAGGAGCGGGACCTGGCCCTGCTCGACGACGGCCTGGGCGAACTGGTCGGGGGACATGCCGGAGGAGGCCGCGCGCCGCATGAGGTGCTCGGTCAGCTCCTCCTGGTTGACGTTGAGCTTCTCCTGCTTGACCAGCTCGTCGAGGACGAACTGGGTCTTGATGCCCTTGACCGCGGCCTCACGGGTCTCGGTCTCGAACTCCTCCTCGGTCTTGCCCTGGATCTCCAGGTACTTCGCGAGGTCGAGGCCCATCTGGCCGAGCTGGTGGTGCTCCAGGTTGTGCTTGCGGGTCTTGATCTCGTCCTCGAGCAGCTTCTCGGGGACGGGGACCTCGACCAGCTCCAGCAGCTTGTCCAGGACGCGCTCCTGGGCCTGGGTGGCCTGGTCGTACTGCTTCATGTCGGCCAGCCGCTTGCGGCTGTCGGCCTTCAGCTCGTCGAGGGTGTCGAACTCCGACGCCAACTGGGCGAAGTCGTCGTCCAGCTCGGGCAGCTCGCGCTTGGCGACCTGGGTGACCTTGACGGTGACCTCGGCCTCCTGGCCGGCCGCCGAGCCGCCCTTCAGCTCGGAGGTGAAGGTCGCCTCCTCGCCGGCGGACAGGCCCTTGACCGCGTCGTCGATGCCGTCGAGCAGCTCACCGGAGCCGATGGTGTAGGACACACCGCTGGCGATGCCGTCCTCCAGCACCTCGCCGCCGACCTTGGCCTCCAGGTCGATGGTGACGACGTCGCCGTCCTCGGCGGCGCGCTCCACCGGGGAGGTGGCGGCGAAGCGCTCGCGGAGCTGCTCGACCGACTTCTCCACGTCCTCGTCGGTGACCTCGACGGCGTCGACCTCGACCTCGATGCCGGAGAAGTCCGGGATCTCGATGGTCGGGCGGACGTCGACCTCGGCGGTGAAGTTCAGCGTCTCGCCGTCCTTCAGCTCCGTGATGTCGACCTCGGGCTGGCCCAGCGGGTCCACCTCGGCCTCGTTGACCGCTTCGGTGTAGAACTTCGGGAGGGCGTCGTTGACGGCCTCCTCCAGCACCGCACCGCGGCCGAACCGCTGGTCGATGACGCGGGCCGGGACCTTGCCCTTGCGGAAGCCCTTCACCGTGACCTGCTGGTTGATCTTCTTGTACGCCGCGTCGAGGCTGTCCTTGAGCTCCTCGAAGGGCACCTCGACAGTGAGCCGAACCCGGGTCGGGTTCAGGGTCTCCACGGCGCTCTTCACGGTTCGGTCTCCTTGTGGCTGACTTCTTGGGTTCTGCCGGAGCCAGAGAGGTCCGGCGGATTTCGCCGCCCGGAGGACTTCAGACGATGAGGCATACGGGCGTGCAGCTTGCATAGTAACGGCAGCGGGTACACGGCCCAAAAGGCGATCACCCGAGGTGACCGTGGCTGATCCTGGCTGGTCGGGGTGGCGGGATTTGAACCCACGGCCTTCCGCTCCCAAAGCGGACGCGCTACCAAGCTGCGCCACACCCCGTCTGGTGCGACACGTAGGGTACATGCCGCCGGACCGCGCGGGCGGGGTGTGCGGCGGAGGGGGGCGACCCGCTACGATGCCTTCAGTGCCGCGGCCGTCGCGCCAGGCGCACTGTGCGGGCGTAGCTCAATGGTAGAGCCCCAGTCTTCCAAACTGGCTACGCGGGTTCGATTCCCGTCGCCCGCTCCGTTAGGTCCTCGGGCCCGGTATCCGCTTCGGCGGTGCCGGGCCCGAGGCGTTGTCAGAAGCTGATCGAGTTGATCGTCTCCGCTATGGAGTCCAGGAAGCGGTTGATCGACGGGGCCATGCCCGTCGAGGCGAGGAAGAAGCCGAAGAGGACCGCGACGACCGCGGGGCCGGCCTTGAGGGACCCCCCGCGCATGAGCACCACCAGGATGATCGCCAACAGCAGCACCACTGACAGTGAAATGGCCACAACTGATCACACCCCAGATCGGTCCGCTCTCCCGGCCCGGAGACGCGATGCCGCGCGCCTCCGCCAGAACCATCGTGCCACCAACCGGCCCGCCCCATGCGGCACGTGACGCATCGTTCACTCCGGGTCCGCCGGGCCACGGGTGAGCGCAGGCGCGTGGACGGGCGGCCGGGACCGCACCCGGACGGGCGCGCGGGGGTTCAACCCCGGTCCTCCGCACAGTAATTCGAAGGGTTACTCGGGCAGGTAATTCGACCGGTTCGTTTCCCTACCCACACAACGCGTCCGCAGGTATTTCGCATTGTCGCCGCGGGCACCTCAACAGGCCGGGGATCGCTGGCCTTATGCCCGGTTTAGTCACGAAGAATCCTGACAAGGCGGGTGAAGAGGAGAGGTGTGTCGGGTAGTCGGCGGCGCGCGGACCGCTGATATGTGTGGCTGCTCACGAACCCTTATTCAGGGGTTTTACGAATTCGCACGGGCGACGCTAGGGTGCCTCAAATGTTCCACGCCTTCGTGAAGCAGCGCGACGCGTTCTTCGACAACGCCAAGTACCTGGCGATCGTGCTCGTGGCCATGGGCCACTCCTGGGAGCCGCTCAAGGGTGACAGCCGCGTCCTGGAGGGCCTGTACACCGTCGTGTACGCCTTCCACATGCCGGCGTTCATCATCATCTCCGGTTACTTCTCGCGCGGCTTCGACATGCGCCCGGACAAGCTGCGGCGGCTGATCACCGGGGTGGCCGTGCCGTACCTCGTCTTCGAGACCGCGTATCCGCTGTTCAAGCGGTTCGTCGACGGTGACCCGCAGCAGGAGATCAGTCTGCTGGACCCCTGGTATCTGACGTGGTTCCTGGTCGCGTTGTTCGTCTGGCGGCTGACCACGCCGGTCTGGAAGCTGGTCCGGCATCCGCTGCCGCTGGCGCTCGGGATCGCCATGCTGGCCTCGGCGTCGCCGGAGATCGGGGACGACCTGGACCTCCAGCGGGTGCTGCAGTTCCTGCCGTTCTTCGTGCTGGGGCTCGCCCTGAGGGCCGAGCACTTCCACCTCGTACGGCGGCGTTCGGTGCGGATCGCGTCGGTGCCGGTGTTCGCGGCGGCGCTCGCGGTCGGCTGGTGGGCGGTGCCGCGGATGAACACCGCGTGGTTCTACCGCCGGGACGCGGCGCAGGAGCTGGGGGCGCCGTGGTGGGCGGGGCCGGTGATGACGCTGGCGCTGTTCGGGTGCTCGCTGCTGCTGACCGCCTGCTTCTTCGCCTGGGTGCCGCGCCGGCGGATGTGGTTCACGGCGCTCGGCGCGGGGACGCTGTACGGCTATCTGCTGCACGGCTTCCTGATCAAGGGCGGCGACTACCTCGGCTGGTTCGACCCCCGCGCGCTGCACACGCCGCTCGGCGGGGTCCTCGTGACCGTCCTCGCGGCGGCGGCCGTGACGCTGCTGTGCACGCCGCCCGTGCGGCGGGCGTTCCGGTGTGTCATGGAGCCCCGGATGGCGTGGGCGTTCAGGCTGGACGCGGGGGAACTGGCGCGGGAGCGGGAGCGCGAGCAGGAGCGCGGGGAGCGGCGGGAGAGCCGGGAGAGCCGGGAGAAGGTCTCCGCCTAGTCCCGCCGGCCCGGCCGGGCCGGTGCCGGCAGGCCCAGGAGGGTCCGCATCCGGGTGTACTTCCCGGTCAGGCGGGTGCGGGTCGGCGCGTCGAGGGCGGCGAGGCGGGCCGGGTCGGCGTTGTGCGCCAGGTCCGCCTCCTTCACCAGCAGCGCGCCCGGCGTGGCGAGTATCCGTCCGGCGTACGCCTCCGGGGGCTCGCCCGGCCGCTTGGTGACCGCCCGGACGATGTCCTTGGTACGGCGGCTCAGCGGGGCGTCCCGCAGCCAGTGCGGCGGGAGGGCGTCGTCCTCGACGGCGTCGTGCAGCCAGGCCGCGGCGATCTGGTCCGCGTCGCCGCCCCGTGCCCGTACGCCCTCGGCGACGGCCCGCAGATGCTCGGCGTAGGGGCGGCCCGCCTTGTCGGTCTGCCCCTCGTGGGCGGCGCGGGCGATGGCCTCCACCTCGGCGAGGCCGAGCGACGGAGAGGACGGTGAGGGCGGCGCGGGCTGCGAGGACGGCGAGGTCGGCGCGGGCTGCGAGGTCGGCGAGGACGGCGAGGACGGCGAAGGGGACCCGGGGCCGGCGGCGGGTGAGGCGCTCATGCCGTCAGTGTGGCAAGCCGCGCCGGGGCAGGAACAGGGCCGTGCGGGGCGGGACAGGGCGAGGCCGTCAGCCGGTACGGCCCGTCCCCGCCCCCTGGTTCAGGACGCGTTCGCGGCCAGGGCCTGGGCCGTGGTCGGGCCCTCCCGGCAGATGAGGAGCAGCGCCCGGTCGTCGTTGACGTCCTTCGCCACCGCCTCGATCAGATGCCAGGCGGCGCCGTGGAAGCCGCCGGCGACATAGCGGTCGGCCTCGCCGGTGAGGCGGTCTATGCCCTCCACGATGTCGCGTTCCGCGGTCTCCACCAACCCGTCCGTGAACAGCATCAACACGTCCCCGGGCCGGAGCGAGCCCTTCACGGGGTCGAACTGGGCGCCGTCGTACACACCGAGCAGCGGCCCCTCGGCGGCCTTCTCCTCCCAGCGGCCGGTGCCCGCGCTGAGCTGGAGGCCCGGCGGGTGGCCGGCGGAGTACAGCTCGTAGTCGCCGGAGTCCAGGTCGAGGACGAGGTGGATGGAGGTGGCGAAGCCCTCCTCCCAGTCCTGGCGGAGCAGATAGCCGTTGGCGGCGGGCAGGAAGGCGTGCGGGGGCAGGCTGCCCAGCAGGCCACCGAAGGCACCGGAGAGCAGCAGGGCGCGCGAGCCCGCGTCCATGCCCTTGCCGGAGACGTCGGTGAGGACGACCTCCAGGGTCCGCCCGCCGCCGGTGCGGGCCGCGACCACGAAGTCGCCCGAGAAGGACTGGCCGCCCGCCGGGCGCAGGGCCATCTCCCGGTGCCAGCCCGGCGGCAGCTTCGGCAGCTTGCTCTGCACGCGGATGCGTTCGCGCAGGTCGAACAGCATGGTGTGGCCGCGCCGCCAGGGCACGCCGACCCGGCTGCGGAACTGCGCGAGCAGCAGCCCGAAGAAGCCGCAGGCGGCGACGACCAGGACGACGCCCGGGGTGACCCGGGAGGGGCCCTCGTCGTACGGGCCGAGCCGCACCGACTCCACGATGAGTGCCGTGGCGGCGGCCGCGTACAGGCCGAGCAGGCTGGCCGGGCGCAGTACCAGGCCGCCGACGACGACGGGCAGGACCAGCGCGGCCGGTGAGCACCACACGGAGTTGACCATGGTGGTGGCCGCGATGACCGGGATGGTCAGCAGCAGGCCGGCCAGGGCGATCCAGTCCGAGCCGTCGCCGCGGAAGTAGTCGACGGCGGATCTGCGCAGGCCGACGCGGGCCCGGTGCCACTGCTTGCGCAACCGGGCCGTGAACGTGTCGGCTTCCGCGCGCCGCTGTCGTCCTGCTGCCATCAGTTCGGGACCCTATCCATCGGAGCGGCCGCTTGGCACGGGAGGTCCCACTTGTCCCCCGTCCGAGGCCCCGCTCGGCCGTGGGCCTTCCGTGCGGTCACCGCGCGCTTCACCGCGCGGTCCCCCGTGCGACTCACTGTGAACTCACAGTGAACTTCACGGAAGACCGTCGCACGGCCGGCCGGAAGAAATTCCCTCGCCCGTCCTCCGGTGCCCTGGTAGGCATGCCCCATGGGCACTGACAGCGCCGCGGGGAGCGGCCCGACGACCGGCCTGCGCGCATTGCGACGGGACGAATGGGACAAGTGGTACGACACTCTGATCCGCGCCTTCGGCGGGGTCCCGGAGCCGGCCGAGGAGCGGGAGCTGTACAACTCCCTGACGGAGGTGGACCGTTCGATCGGCGTCTGGGACGGCGACGCCTGCGTGGGCACGGCGGGGTCGTTCAGCTTCCGGATGACCGTGCCGGGCGGCGCGGAGGTCCCGGCCGCGGGCGTGACCATGGTCAGCGTCGCCGCCACGCACCGGCGGCGGGGCGTCCTGACGTCGATGATGCGGCGGCAACTGGACGACGTGCGTTCGCTGGGCGAGCCGCTGGCGGTGCTGACGGCGTCGGAGCCGGCGATCTACGGCCGGTTCGGCTACGGCGCGGCGACCTTCCAGGTGAACGCCGAGATCGACACCACCCGGGTCCGGCTGTCCGTCCCGCCGGGGACGGATGACGTACGACTGCGGTACGCGGTGCCCGCGGAGGTCCTCGACGCGTGCGAGGAGGTCTACGCCCGGTCGGTGCCGGGGCGGCCGGGGATGCTGGCCCGGCTGCCGGGCTGGGAGCGGGTGGGGCTGCTGGACCCGGAGAGCGGCCGGGACGGGGCGTCGCCGCTGCAGTGCGTGGTCGCCTCGCGGGACGACGGGCGGATCACCGGGTACGCGCGGTTCCGGGTCCGGCCGGCCTGGGGGCTCGAAGGCGCCGACGGCACGGTGGTACTGGCCGATCTGGAGGCGCTGGACGCGGCGACGCGGGCGGCGCTGTGGCGGTTCCTGTTCGACATCGACCTGACGACGTCGGTGGCGGCGCGGGGGCGGCCGGTCGACGAGGCGTGGCAGTACCAGGTCTCCGACATCCGGCGGTGCCGGCTGCGCCTGCGGGACTCGCTGTACGTGCGGCCGGTGGAGGTGGGGGCGGCGCTGGAAGCGCGCACGTACCAGGCGCCGGTGGACGTGGTGTTCGAGGTCGAGGACGCCTTCTGCCCCTGGAACGCGGGGCGTTGGCGGCTGTCCGGCGACGCGAAGGGCGCGAGCTGCGCCCGGACCACGGACGCGGCGGACCTCGCCCTGACCGTGCGGGAGCTGGGCGCGGCCTACCTCGGCGGCGTACCGCTGACCGCGCTCGCCGCGGCCGGCCGGATACGGGAGCTGCGCCCCGGGGCGCTGGCGGAGGCTTCCGCGGCCTTCGGCTCCGACGTGGCCCCCTGGCTGCCGCACAGCTTCTGAGGCGGGCGGTGCCCGGTCAGCGGGACTGGCAGGCGGGGCACCAGAAGAGGTTGCGGCCGGCGAGTTCCGCGGTGCGGACCTCGGTGGCGCAGACGTGGCACGGGCGGTCCGCCCGCCGGTAGACGTAGACCTCGCCGCCGTGGTCGTCGACCCGGGGCGGGCGGCCCATCGCCTCGGGGGTGTGCTCGGGGCGGACGGTGTCGATGCGGTTGGCGCGGACGCCCTCGCGCATCAGCGCGACCAGGTCGTGCCAGATCGCGTCCCACTCGGCGCGGGCGAGGTCCCGGCCGGGGCGGTAGGGGTCGACGCCGTGCCGGAAGAGGACCTCGGCGCGGTAGACGTTGCCGACGCCGGCCACCACCTTCTGGTCCATGAGCAGCGCCGCGATCGTCGTGCGGCTGCGGGAGACGCGGGACCAGGCGGTGTCCGGGTCGGCGTCCGGGCGGAGCGGGTCGGGGCCGAGGCGGTCGTGTATCGCCCGCTTCTCGCCGGGGGTGATCAGGGCGCAGGTGGTGGGGCCGCGCAGATCGACGTAGGCCCTGGTGTCGGCCAGGCGGAGGCGGACGGTGTCCGTGGGCGGGGGCGCGGGGGCCGGGCCGAAGACGACCTTGCCGAACAGGCCGAGGTGGATGTGGACCCAGTCCGCGTCGCGGAAGCCGAGGAAGAGGTGCTTGCCGTGGGCCTCGGTGCGGGTCAGTTCCGCGCCGTCCAGCAGGGCGGCGGCGTCGGAGAACTTGCCCTGGGGGCTGGTCACGCGGACCGGGCCGCCGGTGAAGGCGGCGTAGTCCTGGGCCAGCCGGTGGATGGTGTGCCCCTCTGGCACCTGGCGTCGTCCTTTCCGTCGCGCCCGCCCCGCCCGTCCGGACCGGGCCGGAGGGGCGGGACGCGGCGCGGGCCGGTCACTGCTGGGGGTGGTGCGCGGGGATCGGCGGGAGGTCCCCGGTGCTCTCGTACCCGGCGAGCATGTCGATGCGGCGGATGTGCCGCTCGTCACCGGAGAACGGGGTGGCGAGGAAGATCTCGACGAACTTCGTCGCCTCCTCCTGGCTGTGCATGCGGGCGCCGACCGCGACGACGTTGGCGTCGTTGTGCTGCCGGCCGAGCGCGGCGGTCTCCTCGCTCCAGGCGAGGGCCGCGCGGACGCCCCTGACCTTGTTGGCCGCGATCTGCTCGCCGTTGCCGGAGCCGCCGATCACGATGCCGAGGGCGCCCTCGTCGGCGGCGGTCCGCTCGGCGGCGCGCAGGCAGAAGGGCGGGTAGTCGTCCTGGGCGTCGTAGATGTGCGGACCGCAGTCGACGGGCTCATGGCCCGCGGCCGTCAGCCACTCGACGAGGTGGTTCTTGAGTTCGTAGCCCGCATGGTCGGAGCCGAGATACACGCGCATGCGTCGAGTGTGACACGCGGGCCGCTGGGAAGCTGTGTCGGGTGTCGGTCCGGAAAAAGTGAGCAGCACCACAGATGTTCAGGTAAACCCCAGGTAACGATCGGGAATCAGAGGTTCCCCAGATCGACCGCCTCCGTTTCACTGGACCGGCTCGTACACCGCTCGTACGGGACACAGCTCGACCGGCGCAAAGGAAATCCACCCCATGACCTCGCAGCCGACCCTCTCCAAGGCCCAGGAAGGCCCCGGACACACCGGAGAACCCGGTTCCGGCCTCCAGGCCGGGCTCAAGAACCGTCATCTGTCGATGATCGCCATCGGCGGTGTCATCGGTGCCGGCCTGTTCGTCGGCTCCAGCACCGGCATCGCCACCGCCGGACCCGGCATCCTCCTGTCGTACGCCCTCGTCGGCACCCTGGTGGTGCTGGTGATGCGGATGCTCGGGGAGATGTCCGCGGCCAATCCGACCTCGGGGTCGTTCTCGGCCCACGCCGACCGGGCGCTCGGGCGCTGGGCCGGGTTCTCGATCGGCTGGCTGTACTGGTTCTTCTGGGTGGTGGTGCTCGCGGTCGAGGCGACCGCCGGGGCGAAGATCCTGGAGGGCTGGCTCCCGGCCGTGCCCCAGTGGGGCTGGGCGCTGATCGTGATGCTGGTGCTGACCGCGACCAATCTGGTCTCGGTGGGCTCCTACGGCGAGTTCGAGTTCTGGTTCGCCGGGATCAAGGTGGTGGCGATCGGCGCGTTCATCGTGATCGGCGCGCTGGCCGTGTTCGGGGTGCTGCCGGGCGTCGACAGCGACCAGGCGGGCCTGAAGAACCTGACCGACCACGGCGGCTTCCTGCCCAACGGGCCCGGCGCCATCCTCACCGGTGTGCTGCTGGTGGTCTTCTCCTTCATGGGCAGCGAGATCGCGACGCTGGCGGCCGGCGAGTCGGAGGACCCGCGGCGGGCGGTCACCAAGTCGACCAACAGCATCATCTGGCGGATCGCCGTCTTCTACCTCGGCTCCATCTTCGTCGTCGTCACCCTGCTGCCCTGGGACAGCAAGTCGATCGCCGACGACGGTTCCTACGTGGCCGCGCTGGACTCCCTCGGGATCGCGCACGCCGGGCAGATCATGAACTTCATCGTGCTGACCTCGGTGCTGTCCTGCCTCAACTCCGGCCTCTACACGGCCTCCCGGATGGCCTTCTCGCTCGGCGAGCGCGGGGACGCGCCCAAGGCGTTCGCGCGGACGACCCCCCGCGGTGTGCCGCGGGCGGCGATCCTCACCTCGGTGGCGTTCGGTTTCGTCGCCGTCTTCTTCAACTACAAGTGGCCCGACTCCGTCTTCCTGTTCCTGGTGAACTCCTCGGGCGCGGTGGCGCTCTTCGTCTGGCTGGTGATCTGCTTCTCGCAGTTGCGGATGCGGCGGATCATCCAGGCCGAGGCGCCGGAGAAGCTGGTCGTGAAGATGTGGCTGTACCCGTATCTGACCTGGGCGGCGGCCGCGCTGATCGTCTTCGTGCTGGGCTACATGCTGACCGACACCGAGCACGACGGGCGCAAGACGGTCCTGCTGTCGCTGCTGGTGGCGGCGGTGGTGCTGGTGATCGCCTTCGTACGGGAGAAGCTCGCGCACGGACGTGAGCGCGCCTCGGCCGGGGCGAACGCGGTGGACTGACGTCCGGGAACGCGAGAAGGGGCCCGCGTGGTGCGGGCCCCTTCTCGCGTTGCCGGGTGGTGCGCTCCCGGCCGCGCGCCGGGGCGGACACGGCGAAGGCCCGGCGGCCGGGTCCTGAGGACTCGGCCGCCGGGCCTTCGGCCGGATGGCCGGGGGCCGGAGGCCCGGGAGGCCCGGGGGGCCGGGGGGGCCGGGGGAGGCCGGGAGGTCAGCGCTTGTCGACGAGTTTCCACGCGGTGGGCAGGACGCCCATGGCGAGCGCGGCCTTCAGCGCGTCCCCGATCAGGAACGGGGTGAGCCCGGCCGCGACGGCCGCCCCGGCGGACATGCCGGTGGCCAGCGCCAGGTAGGGGACGCCGACGGCGTAGATGATCGCCTCGCCGAGCAGCATCGCGCCGGCCGTGCGCCAGACGGAGCGGTCGGCGCCGCGCCGGGCCAGCGCGCCGACGGCCGCGGCGGCGAGGAGCATGCCGAGGACGTAGCCGAGGGAGGGGACCGTGCCGGAGCCGCCGCCCGCGAACCACGGCACGCCGGCCAGGCCCACCAGCGCGTACAGCGCGAGGGAGAGGACGCCCCGGCCGGCGCCGAGGGCGGTGCCGACCAGCAGCGCGGCGAAGGTCTGGCCGGTCACCGGCACCGGGGAGCCGGGCACGGGCAGCGAGATCTGCGCGGCGAGGCCGGTGAGCGCGGCGCCGCCGACGACGAGCGCGGCGTCCCGGACGCGGGAGGCCGGAAGCAGGTCGGCGAGTACCTGGCCGGGGCGGGCGAGGGCGGTGGCGGTGCTCATGGACACTCCGCGGGGGTGTGGGCAGGTCGGGACACCGTGACGCTATACCGGCCGGTCGGCGGTGATCACCGTCGGCGCCCGACAAAGGGGGCGACGGGGACTTGGTGGGCTTCGGACAACGGGCGCCGCTCACACCGCCCGGGAGGTGATGCCGGTCACTGAGGTGGGGTGGTGTGGGCTACCCGGAACAGGGGTGGGCCCGACTGTGGGGTCTCTCCAAGCCGTGATGGGGGTGTCACGCTGCGGAAGGCGGGCGTCCGCATAGTGGGCGGCCGCTGCCGGACGGCGGCGGGACCGCCGAGACTATGGGCGTTTTTTCATCCCCGTCCCCGCACGCATTGGACGAGCCGCGCCCCATGCCCAGCACCACCAAGGAAACGCCCCCGGCGGAGCACGCCGGACTCGCCCACGGCCTCAAGCAGCGCCATCTGTCGATGATCGCCCTCGGCGGGGTGATCGGCGCCGGGCTGTTCGTCGGGTCCGGGGCCGGGATCGCCGCCGCCGGTCCCTCGATCGTCATCGCCTACGCCCTGTCCGGGGTGCTGGTGATGCTGGTCATGCGGATGCTGGGCGAGATGTCCGCCGCGTATCCGTCCTCGGGTTCGTTCTCCGCGCACGCCGAGCGGGCGATCGGCCCGTGGGCCGGTTTCACCGCGGGCTGGGCGTTCTGGGTGCTGCTGTGCACGGCGGTGGGCCTGGAGGGCATCGGGGCCGCGCAGATCGTGCACGGGTGGCTGCCGGGGACGCCCGAGTGGATGTGGGTGGCGCTGTTCATGGTGGTGTTCTGCGGCACCAACCTGGCCGCCGTGAAGAACTTCGGCGAGTTCGAGTTCTGGTTCGCCGCCCTGAAGGTCGGCGCGATCTCGCTGTTCCTGGTCCTCGGCGTGCTGGCCATCGCCGGGGTGCTGCCCGGCACCGACTCCCCCGGCACCAGCCACCTCGCCGACTTCCTGCCCCACGGCGGCGACGGCCTGATCATCGGCCTGCTGGCCTCGGTCTTCGCGTACGGCGGCCTGGAGACGGTCACCATCGCCGCCGCCGAGTCGGAGAACCCGGTCAAGGGCGTGGCGGGGGCCGTGAAGACGGCGATGTGGCGGATCGCGCTGTTCTACATCGGCTCGATGGCGGTCGTCGTCACCCTGGTCCCCTGGGACTCGAAGGAGGTCGTCGAGAAGGGCCCGTACGTGGCCGCCCTGGACGAACTCGGCATCCCCGGCGCCGGACAGCTCATGAACGTGATCGTCCTGGTGGCGCTGCTGAGCGCGATGAACGCCAACATCTACGGCTCCTCCCGCATCGCCTACTCGCTGGTGGAGCGCGGTCAGGGTCCCGAGGCGCTGGGCCGGGTCTCCGGCGGGGTGCCGCGCGTCGCCGTGCTGGTCTCCTCCGTCTTCGGCTTCGGCTGCGTGCTGCTCAGCTACTGGCGGCCGGACGACGTCTTCTCCTGGCTGCTGAACATGATCGGCGCGGTCATCCTGGTCGTCTGGGTCTTCATCGCCGCCGCCCAGCTCAGGCTGCGCCGCCGGCTGGACCGGGAGGCTCCGCAGAAGCTGGTCGTGCGGATGTGGGGCTTCCCCTGGCTGACCTGGGTGGCGCTGGCGGGCATGGCGACGGTGTTCGTCCTGATGGCCCGGGAGCCGGACACCCGTGTGCAGTTGTACTCGACGGGCGCGATGACCCTCGCCCTGGCGGCCGTCGGCTACGCCCGGCAGCGCGCCCGGTCCCGCGGCTGACCCGCCCGCCGGAAAGACCACCTGAAGGACCACCTGCCTGAAGGACCCCCTGAAGGACGCTCTGAAGGACCCGTTGAAGGGCCCCCGCACCACGTCCGGTGCGGGGGCCCTTCCGTGTGCCGGGGATCGCGTGGCACCCTTCTGCTGCTAGCGTGCACCTGCAAGCCTTTTGCAATAAGAGGTCGGAGGGGACCCGCCATGCCCGTCTACACGCTTCCTGAACTGCCGTACGACTACTCCGCGCTGGCCCCCGTGATCAGCCCGGAGATCATCGAGCTGCACCACGACAAGCACCACGCGGCCTATGTGAAGGGCGCCAACGACACGCTGGAGCAGCTCGCCGAGGCCCGCGACAAGGAGCAGTGGGCCGCGATCAACGGCCTGGAGAAGAACCTCGGCTTCCACCTCTCCGGCCACATCCTGCACTCGATCTACTGGCACAACATGACCGGCGACGGCGGCGGCGAACCGCTGGAGCAGGACGGCGTGGGCGAGCTGGCGGACGCGATCGCCGAGTCGTTCGGCTCGTTCGCCGGCTTCAAGGCGCAGTTGTCCAAGGCCGCCGCGACCACGCAGGGCTCCGGCTGGGGCGTCCTCGCCCACGAGCCGCTCAGCGGCCGGCTGATCGTGGAGCAGGTCTACGACCACCAGGGCAACGTCGGGCAGGGCTCGGTGCCGATCCTGGTCTTCGACGCCTGGGAGCACGCCTTCTACCTCCAGTACAGGAACCAGAAGGTCGACTTCATCGAGGCGATGTGGCAGGTCGTGAACTGGCAGGACGTGGCGCGGCGGTACCGGGCCGCGAAGTCCCGCGCGGACGTGCTGCTGCTGGCGCCCTGACCAGGCGCCCCGGAGCGTCCCGCCTCGTGATCGTCTTCTCACCCTTCACGACGGCGGGCGGAAAGAGGGAAGCCCCCGCGAGGACGTGACTCGCGGGGGCTTCGCCCGACGGCGTCGGACCTACAGGTTGCTGAAGTCCGGGCCCTTGGTGCGGGTGCGCTTGATCTCGTAGAAGCCGGGGACCGAGGCGACCGCGAGGGTGCCGTCCCAGAGCCGGGCGGCCTCCTCGCCCTTGGGCGCGGGGGTGACGACCGGGCCGAAGAAGGCGAGCTGCTCGCCGTCCGCGCCGGGCACGGCGATGACCGGGGTGCCGACCTCCTGGCCGACCTTGTCGATGCCCTCCTTGTGCGAGGCGCGCAACTGGGGCTCGTAGGGGGTGCCGTCCCAGTGCTCCAGGAGGGACTCGGGCAGCCCGGCCTCCTTCAGCGCGGCGGCGGTGGCCTCCTTCGTCGGGCCCTCTTCCCGGTTGTGGAAGCGGGTGCCGAGCGCGGTGTAGAGGTCGCCGAGCACCTCGGGGCCGTGCTCCTCCTGGGCGGCGATGACGACGCGGACCGGGCCCCACGCCTTGGTCGCGAGCATCTCGCGGTACTCCTCGGGCAGCTCGTCGAGCTTGTCCTCGTTGAGGACGGCGAGGCTCATCACGTGCCAGCGGACCTCGATGTCACGGACCTTCTCCACCTCCAGGACCCACCGGGAGGTCATCCAGGCCCAGGGGCACAGCGGGTCGAACCAGAAGTCGACGGGGGTCTTCTCCGACATGTCTCTCCTCAGGGGCACGTACTGCGGGGGCCGATCCCCCGGGAAACACCGCGGCCCGCCCCGGCCATTCCCGGCTGACCGCCGTCAGGGGCACATGGCAGGATCGGCGCTGTCCACATCCTGAACACCAGCCGAGGAGTGCCGCCCGTGCCCGGTGAGAATCTGTCCCGTGACGAGGCCCGGGAGCGGGCCGCGCTGCTGTCCGTCGACGGGTACGAGGTGTCCCTCGACGTGCGCTCGGCCGTCGGCGAGCACGCCGGGAGCGGGCCGCGCACCTTCCGGTCCGTCACCACGATCCGCTTCCGCTGCAACGAGCCCGGCGCGTCCAGCTTCGCCGACCTGATCGCGCCGAGCGTGACCGCCCTGTCCCTCAACGGCCGCGACCTCGACCCCAGCGAGGTCTTCGACGGCTCCCGGATCGTCCTGGAGGACCTGGCCGCCGACAACGAGCTGGTGGTCGACGCCCGGTGCGCCTACTCCCGCACCGGCGAGGGCCTGCACCGGTTCGTCGACCCGGAGGACGGCGAGGTCTACCTGTACACGCAGTACGAGCCGGCCGACGCGCGCCGGGTCTTCGCCGACTTCGAGCAGCCCGACCTGAAGGCACCGTTCCGCTTCGAGGTGCGGGCGCCCGAGGAGTGGACGGTGTGGTCGGGCGGCGCCGGGGAGCGCGCCGACGGGGTGTGGCGGTTCGCGGAGACGAAGCCGATCTCGACGTACATCACCTGCGTGGTCGCGGGGCCGTACCACTACGTGACCGACACCTACGAGCGGACCCTCGCGGACGGGACGCGGCTGCGCGTCCCGCTGGGCGCGCTGTGCCGCAAGGGGCTGGCGCCCCACTTCGACGCGGACGACGTCTTCCTGATCACCAAGCAGGGCCTGGACTTCTTCCACGACCACTTCGACTACCCGTACCCGTTCGGCAAGTACGACCAGGCGTTCGTGCCCGAGTACAACCTCGGCGCGATGGAGAACCCGGGCCTGGTGACCTTCCGCGAGGAGTACATCTTCCGCGGGAAGGTGACGCGGGCGTCGTACGAGGGCCGCGCCAACACGATCCTGCACGAGATGGCGCACATGTGGTTCGGCGACCTGGTCACCATGGAGTGGTGGGACGACCTGTGGCTGAAGGAGTCCTTCGCCGACTACATGGGCGCGTTCGCCAACGTCGGCGCGACCCGGTTCACGGACGCCTGGATCACCTTCGCCAACCGGCGCAAGGCGTGGGCGTACCGCGCCGACCAGTTGCCGTCCACCCACCCGGTCACGGCCGACATCCGCGACCTGGAGGACGCCAAGCTCAACTTCGACGGCATCACGTACGCCAAGGGCGCCTCGGTGCTCAAGCAGTTGGCGGCGTACGTCGGGCAGGACGCGTTCCTGGAGGGCGCCCGCCGGTACTTCAAGCGGCACGCGTACGGCAACACGCGCCTGGGCGACCTGCTGTCGGTGCTGGAGGAGACCAGCGGCCGGGACATGGCGGCCTGGGCGCGGTCCTGGCTCCAGACGGCGGGCGTCAACTCGCTGACCCCGCAGGTGCTGCTCTCCGCCGACGGGCGGATCGACGAGCTGGCGGTGGTGCAGGAGGCCGCCGAGTCGCACCCCGAACTGCGCCCGCACCGGGTGGCGATCGGCCTGTACCGGCGCGGCGCGGACGGCGCGCTGGAGCGGTACGCGCGGACCGAGACGGACGTCGACGGGCCGCGGACGGTCGTCGCCGCACTGGCGGGCGAGCAGGCACCGGAGCTGGTGCTGGTCAACGACGACGACCTGACGTACTGCAAGATCCGCTTCGACGCGACCTCGCTGGCCACGCTGCGGGCCGCCCTCGGCGACATGACCGACCCGCTGGCGCGGGCGCTGTGCTGGTCGGCGCTGTGGAACATGACCCGGGACGCGCTGCTGCCCGCCCGGGACTTCGTCGGCCTGGTGCTCAGGTTCGCGGGGCGCGAGTCGGACATCGGCGTGCTCCAGATGCTGCACGCCTGGGCCGTCTCGGCGCTGACCCACTACGCCGCCCCCGACTGGCGGGAGACCGGCGGGAAGCTGCTCGCCGAGGGCGCGCTGCGGGAGCTGCGGGACGCCGGGCCGGGCAGCGAGCAGCAGCTCGCCTGGGCGCGGTTCTTCGCGGCGGTGGCCGCCGGCGAGCCGGACCTGCGACTGCTGCGGGGCCTGCTGGAGGGCACCGAGAAGATCGAGGGGCTCGACGTGGACCAGGAGCTGCGCTGGACGTTCCTCGAACCGCTCGCCGCGCACGGGGCGGCCGACGAGGCGGCGCTCGCCGCCGAACTGGCCCGCGACGACACCGCGTCCGGCAAGCGCCACCAGGTGCGCTGCCTGGCCGCGCGTCCCTCGGCGGCCGTGAAGGCGCAGGCGTGGGCGCAGGTCGTGGAGTCCGACGCGCTGTCCAACGCGCTGGTCGAGGCGACGATCGCCGGGTTCGCCCAGCCCGCGCAGCGGGAGTTGCTCGCGCCGTACGCGGACAAGTACTTCGCGGTGATCGAGCGGGTGTGGCGGGAGCGGTCGATCCAGATCGGGATGGACGTGGTGCGGGGGCTGTTCCCCGGGCTGCGGGACTCGCCGGAGACGGTGGCGGCGGCGGACGCGTGGCTGGCCGCCCACGAGGAGGCGGCGCCCGCGCTGCGGCGGCTGGTGCTGGAGGCCCGGGACGACCTGGCGCGGGCGCTCCGGGGGCAGGCGTGCGACGCGGGTGGTGCGGGCTGAGTCGTGTCCGCGGGTGCGCGGGGGCCGGCCGCGCCGTTCCCCGCGCCCCTTTCCGGCGCCGGCCCCGAGGGTGCCGCCAAGTGCTCGCAGTTCGGGCGTGCTCCCGCTGTGACCTGGGGCTTCGCAGCCGAACTGGTGTGCATTGATGCCGGGTTGTCCTGATTCGGTGGCGGGCTTGTAACAGGGGTTACGGGGAGGGCCGCGCGTGGGAAAGGCCCCGGCATGACGCACAACACCCCGCTCTCCCCCCGCCTCCCGCACCAGCTCACCGGCGGTCCCCGCCGGGTGCTGACCGTCGGACAGCTTCGCGCGCACGGGGTCACGGCCGCCCAGATCACCGAGCAGTGCCGGTCCGGCGGCCCCTGGCAGCAGCTTCTGCCCGGGGTCGTCCTGCTCCGGCCGGGCCCGCCGACCGGCGAGGAGCGGCTACGCGCGGTCCTGCTCTACGCGGGGCGGGAACGCACCACGGGCGGGGTCCCGGCCCAGCCCGGCCGGGACACGGAGAACGGGGCGCCCCCGGTGGAGGCGATGATCACGGGGCTGGCCGCGCTGACCCTGCACGGCTTCACCACCGCTCCCCCGCTGCCGTCGCTGGCCCGCGTCGACGTCCTCGTCCCGCGGACCCGCAGGCTGCGCTCGGCCGGGTACGCCCGGATCGTCCGCGCGGCCGACCTGCCCCGGGCGGAGCGGGTGACGGGGCTCCCCGTCGCCCCGGTCGCGCGGGCCCTGGCCGACGCGGTGGCGGAGCAGACCGACGCCGACCTGGTGCGGGCGCTGCTGACCGAGGCGGTGCGCGGCGGGCACTGCGAACCGGCCGCGGCGGTCGAGGAACTGATCCGGGGCAGGCTGCTGAGCCGCCCGCACGTGGTCGACGCGGTCGAGGCGCTGGTGGCCGAGGGGCGGGCGCTCGCGGAGGAGCGGCTGTACCGGATGGTCCGCGACCACGCCCTGCCCGACCCGCTCTACAACGTCGACCTGCGGCTGCCCGGCGGCCCCCACCTCGGCGGCGTGGACGCCTACTGGCCGGACCACGCGGTCGCCGTCGACCTGGACACCGGCGCCCACCGGGAGCGCGACGACGCCCTGTGGCCGGAGCACGCCAAGCTGCGCGAGCACCTGGAGCAACTGGGCATCACGGTCGTCCGCCTCACCCCGAGGAAGCTCCGCGACGCCCCGGAGCAGCAGGCGGCCGTCATCCGTACGGCGCTGATGGCGGCCGACGACCGGGAGCCCGCCGCCCCCGTGGTGGTGCTGCCCCGGTGACGGCCGCCCGCCCGGCGGCGGTCCGGCGGTGCGGCCCGCCGCCCCGCCCGCCGGGCCGGGCCGGGCGCGGGGGGCGTACCCCGCGCGCCCGTCGCCGGCCGGGAAGGGGCTACGCCTCTTCCGTCCCGGCCGCCTCGCGGTACGTGACGATCGCCGCGCCGTTGGACCGCGCCCACGCGGTCAGCTCCCCGATGGGGCCCTCAAGGGTGCGCCCCAGCTCGGTCAGGCGGTACTCGACGCGCGGCGGCGCCTCGGCGTAGACGCGCCGTTCGACGAGCCCGTGCGCCTGGAGGCGGCGCAGGGTCTGCGTCAGCACCTTGCGCGAGACACCGCCGATCAGCTCGGCCAGCTCGCCGTGGCGCAGCGGGCCGTCGCTCAGCGCGAACAGCGTGACCACGCTCCACTTGCCGGTGATGATCTCGATGGCCAGCCGGGCGGGGCAGTCGGCGAGGAAGACGGTGCCGGGGCGCAGGCTCATGCGCCGAAGGTTACCTTTCGGTACCTGTCGGCCGCCTAGCGTCGGGGGCAACTCCTTCTCCCCGTCGGACAGTCGAGGTCCTGCCATGTTCATCGCCCATGTCGTCGTCGCCGTGCTGATGTCGGTGGTCCTGCTGGCCTCGGCCGGTGCCAAGTTCACCCGCCCGAAGCGGCTGGTCGACCAGATGTCCACCCTCGGCCTGCCCTACGGGATGCTGCCGTTCCTGGGGCTCGTCCAGATCGCCGGCGCGGGCGGTCTCGTCGCCGGGTTGCGGTGGGGGGCCCTCGGCATCGCCGCCGCCGTCGGGCTGACGCTGTACTTCACCGGCGCGGTCGCCTCCCACCTGCGCGTCGGCGACCGCGCGGGCTCGCTCCCGGCCGCCGTGCTCACGCTCGTCGCCGTCCTCCTCGCCGCCTCCCGCGCCGCGACGCTCTGACCGGTCGCCGGGCGCCCGCGCGCCGGGAGTGCGGGTATGTCGGGAGGTGTCCCTTGTGTCGGCGATGACGTATGGCGGGAGTACGCCATGGCCGTATCCCGTCCCGGTCGGCCCTCCCCAAAGGGCGGGCGCTTGCGTCAGGCTGAGCGGTCGTCCGGGATCGCATTCCGGACTGCCGCGATCAGGCCCGATCGGCCTCGGTCGTAGATGTGCCCGCACGTCCAAGGGATGCCGATACCTGCAAGGGATGCCGATGACCCACACCTCCCAGCGCGAGCCGAGACCGGGCAGCGGTCGCGCGGCCCGTGCCGCCCTGGCCGCCGGTCTCGTCGCCGCGCTCGCCGCGGCCGGGCCGATACCCATGGCCATGGCCGCCGACGATCCGGCCGTGGCCGCCCCGGCCGACGTTCCCGTCAAGTCCGCGCCCGACAAGCTCGGTTCCGACGACGCCGGCCTGCTCGCCCAGGCCAAGGCCGCGGGCGAGAAGAACATCACCATGATGGTCGCCACCTCGCCCGGCGCCACCGAGCGGGTCGCCGAGGAACTCGACGCCGTCGAGGGCGGCGCGGTCGGCCGGACCTACGACAAGCTCGGTTACGTCCGCGCCACCGTCCCCACCGCCAGGGCCGACGCGGCCATCGCCGCCGCCGCCGGACTCTCCTCCGTGCACGCCATCGACCTGCGCCAGGAGATCGAGCTGGACGACCCGGCGCCGAGCGCCGGCACCGCCGGGGGCGCCGCCGCCAAGGCGTCGGCCGCCTACCCGGCACCGAACCGCGGGACGCCCGCCCGGAACCCGTACAACCCCTCCTTCGAGACGGGCGCCGTCGACTTCGTCCGGCAGAACCCGAAGGCGGACGGCCGCGGCGTCACCATCGGCATCCTCGACTCCGGCGTGGACCTCGCCCACCCGGCGCTGCAGAAGACCACCACCGGACAGCGCAAGATCGTCGACTGGGTCACCGCCACCGACCCGGTCGTCGACGGCGACCGCACCTGGCGCCCGATGCTGACCGGCGTCTCCGGGCCCGCCTTCACCTACGGCGGCGAGAGCTGGACCGCCCCGGCGGGCTCCTACCGGGTCAGCACCTTCCTGGAGTCCTACACCGCGGGCGGCGACGCCGCGGGCGACGCCAACCGCGACGGCGACACCACCGACTCCTGGGGCGTGCTCTACGACCCGGCGGCCGGCACGGTCCGCGTCGACCTCAACGACAACCACGACTTCACCGACGACACCCCGATGAAGCCGTACAAGGACGGTTTCCAGGTCGGGTACTTCGGCACCGACGACCCGTCCACGGACGTCGCCGAACGCCAGCCCTTCGTGGTGGAGATCCGCAAGGACGTCGTCCACAACGGCGCCGGCGCCAAGGCCGACTTCGTCAACATCGGCGTGATCGAGTCCGAGCACGGCACCCACGTCGCCGGCATCACCGCCGCCAACGGCCTGTTCGGCGGGAAGATGAACGGCGCCGCCCCCGGCGCCCGGATCGTCTCCTCCCGCGCCTGCACCTGGTCCGGAGGCTGCACCAACGTCGCGCTCACCGAGGGCATGATCGACCTCGTCGTCAACCGCGGCGTCGACATCGTCAACATGTCCATCGGCGGCCTCCCCTCGCTCAACGACGGCAACAACGCCCGCGCGGCGCTGTACACGCGGCTCATCGACACCTACGGCGTCCAGTTGGTGATCTCCGCGGGCAACGACGGCCCCGGCGCCAACACCATCGGCGACCCCGGCCTCGCCGACAAGGTCATCTCGGTCGGCGCCGCCATCTCCAAGGAGACCTGGGCCGCCAACTACGGCTCGGCGGTGGAGAAGAAGTACGCCATGATGCCGTTCTCCTCGCGCGGTCCGCGCGAGGACGGCGGGTTCGCGCCGACGCTGACCGCGCCCGGCGCCGCCGTCAACACCATCCAGACCTGGCTGCCCGGCGCCCCCGTCCCCGAGGCCGGCTACGCGCTGCCCGCCGGGTACGGCATGCTCCAGGGCACCTCGATGGCCTCCCCGCAGGCCGCGGGCGCCTCCGCGCTGCTGCTGTCGGCGGCCGGGCAGAAGCACCTGGACCTCACCCCGGCCGAGCTGCGCACGGCGCTGACCTCGACCGCCCGCCACATCAAGGGCACCCAGGCGTACGAGGAGGGCTCCGGCCTGATCGACGTCGTGGGCGCCTGGAAGGCGATCCGCGCCGGCGCCACCGCGCACGACTACACGGTCGAGGCCCCGGTCGACACCGCCCTCGACGCCAGGCTGGAGACCCCGGGCCACGGCACCGGGCTCTACGACCGCGAGGGCGGCCTGAAGGCCGGGCAGAAGAAGACGTACGACGTCACCCTCACCCGCACCTCCGGCGCCGACCGCCCGGTCCGGCACGAACTGGGCTTCGCCAACAACGCCCAGGACACCTTCCGGATCGTCGGGCCCCGCACGGTGAACCTGCCGCTGGACCAGCCGGTCACCGTCAAGGTGCAGGCCGCGCCGCGGTCCGCCGGGCTCAAGAGCGCGATCCTGGAGGTCGACGACCCGCGCACCGCGGGCACCGACAAGCAGGTCATGGCCACCGTCGTGGTCGCCACGCCGCTGAAGTACACCTACTCGGCGTCCGGTTCGGTGCAGCGCAACAGCACCACCTCGTACTTCGTGACCGTCCCCGAGGGCGCGAAGACGCTGGAGGTGGCCATCGGCGGGCTCAAGGGCAAGAGCCAGACCCGGTTCATCGCCATCCACCCGTACGGCGTCCCGCTCGACGAGACGTCCACGCCGTACTGCTACAACAACTACCTCGACGGCAACGGCTGCCGGCCCGACGTGCGCTCGTACGCCGACCCGCAGCCCGGCGTCTGGGAGATCGAGGTCGAGTCGCGCCGCACCTCGCCGCTGCTCGACAACCCGTACACCCTCGACGTCGCCGTGCTCGGCGCGGTCTTCGACCCGGAGACCGTGACCGTGCCCGAGGCGAAGGCGGGCACCCCGGCCGCCGTGTCCTGGACGGTGACCAACCGGTACGCCCCGATCGACGGCAGGCTGACCGGCGGGCCGCTGGGCTCGGCCGCGGCCTCCCGCCCGTCGGTCGCGCAGGGCCAGAAGCGGACCTCCACGGTCGAGGTGCCCGCGGGCGCCGAGTCCCTGAGCGTCGCCATCGGCGGCGTCTCCGATGCCGGGGCCGACCTGGACCTGGCGGTGTACGACGCCGACGGGGAGCTGGTCGGGCAGTCCGCCGACGGGGACTCGGAGGAGTCGGTGTCGGTGCCGAAGCCGGCCGCCGGGACTTACACGATCGAGGTCGTGGGCTACTCGGTGCCGGCCGGCACCACCGAGTACGACTACCGGGACGAGTACTTCGCCGCCTCCCTCGGCTCGGTCGCCGTGGCCGGGACGGGCGCGGTGCAGCTCGCCACCGGCGGGTCGGCGACGGTCTCCGCGGACGTGACCGCGCTGGCCGCCGCGCCCGCGGGCCGCTCGTTCTTCGGTCAGGTCAGGCTGGTCGACGCCCGCGGCACGGTCGCGGGCGCCGGCCGCGTGGCGATCGGCGAGGTCGTGCCGTAGTCCGGTACGGCACCAGGGGGGCGGGCGCCCGGCGCCCGCCCCTTTGCCGTGTCCGCGCACCCTTCGTTCAGTCGCAGGCCAGGGTGCGGGACTCGGGCAGCGCGGCGGTGATCCGGGCGCGTTCGGCGGCCACGGCCCGGACGCCGGTGACCACGGCGTCCGCGGCGGCGCCGTGCCGGGGGATGCCGACCAGCGCCCGGTCGCCGGGGCGGAGCCGGGCGGTGGCGTCGTCCAGCACGAAGGTGATCTCGGGCCGGGAGCGGGCGGGCTTGTGGGACAGGGTGACGCGCAGGGTGATCCGGTGCCGTGCCTCGCCCGGCACCGGGTCGGCGGCGGTCACCGTGCCCTCCGCGACCACCCGGGCGCAGGCCAGGTAGCCCGCGCTGCCGAAGACCGACCCGGCGTCCTTCCCGGCGGACGCCTCCGCCTTGCTGCCGGAGGAGTCGGCCGCGCCGTCCTGCGTGCCGCCCTGCGCCGCCAGCCAGCCGAGCCCGGCCACGAACATCCCGGCGCAGGCCACCGCCAGCGCCCCGAACGCCACGTGCAGCCGCCGGCGCCGCCGCCGGGGGGCGCGGACCGGGGCCGCCCGCGCCGGAGCGGGCGCCGGGGGCTCGGCCAGGGCCCGCCCGATGACGCCCAACTGCTCCCGCAGCAGCGCCACGTCCGCCTCCGCGGACCGCCGCTCGGCCTCCGTACCGGTACCGGGCGGTGACTCCTCCCCGGTGATCGCGGCCATCAGCGCGTCCACGGGGACGCGTCCGTCCTGTCCGGCGGCCATGTCACACCACCTCGTCCTCGTGCAGGCGGGCGCGCAGGGCGCGGACCGCCGTGTGCAGCCTGCTCTTGACCGTGCCCTCGGGGACGCCCAGCTCCTCGGCGATGCCGCGCACCGGCAGGTCGGCGAAGAACCGCAGCACGACGACCTGCCGCTGGATGTCGGGCAGCTCGTCCAGGCCCCGGGCGACGGCGAGGGAGAGCAGGCTGGTCTCCTCGCCGGAGGGGTGGTCGCTGTGCCGCAGCGAGGCGAGGCGCTCCCCGATCCGCTCCTGGCGGCGCCGGGCGCGGTGCCAGTCCATGGCCAGGTTGGAGGCGACCACCGCCGCCCACGCCGAGACGTTCTCCGGTGCCTCGCGGCCGCTCGCGGCGCGTTCCAGCAGCCGCAGGCGGACCTGCTGCACCCCGTCCGGCAGGTCCGCCTGCGGCACTCCGCCGAGCGCGAGCACCGCCCGCACCCTGCGTTCCTGTGCCGCGTCCAGCGGGTCGTCGCGTACGGCGTCCTGCTGGCCACGGCGGATTCTTCCGCGCAGCACGGCCACCCCTCCCCTCGCCGCGTTTCCCCTATGACGCCGCGCGGGCCGGAAACGTTCGCGCCCCGGCCGGGCGGAGGACGCGAGACGTGCGTCACACCGGCCCGCCGCCGCACGGCGGTGTCCCAGCCCTCGGGCAATGGATTGGACACAGGGCCGGGGGAGGGACGCATGATGGAAAAGGCCCGGCCAGGTGGCCGGAGGGTCGCACGCCACGAAAGGGAGTCGCCGTGAGGGTCGGAATCGTCGGAGCCACCGGACAGGTCGGCACGGTCATGCGCAAGATCCTCGCGGAGCGCGATTTCCCGGTCACCGAGCTGCGCCTGTTCGCCTCGGCCCGCAGCGCGGGCAAGGACCTGGACGGCGTGACGGTGGAGGACGCGGCCACCGCCGACTACTCCGGCCTGGACATCGTCCTGTTCTCGGCGGGCGGCGCCACCTCCAGGGCGCTGGCCGAGAAGGTCGCCTCGCAGGGCCCGGTCGTGATCGACAACTCCTCGGCCTGGCGCCGCGACCCCGAGGTCCCGCTGGTGGTGTCCGAGGTGAACCCGCACGCGGTCGCCAACCGCCCCAAGGGCATCATCGCCAACCCGAACTGCACCACCATGGCCGCGATGCCGGTGCTGCGCCCGCTGCACGCCGAGGCCGGCCTGGAAGCCCTGGTCGTCGCCACGTACCAGGCCGTCTCCGGCTCCGGTCTGGCCGGTGTGGACGAGCTGTTCGAGCAGATCGAGAAGGTCGGCGAGGACGCGCCGAAGCTGACCCACGACGGCGCGGCGGCCGAGTTCCCCGAGCCGCACAAGTACGTGGCGCCGATCGCGTACAACGTGCTGCCGCTGGCCGGGTCGATCGTGGACGACGGGCTGCACGAGACCGACGAGGAGCAGAAGCTCCGCCACGAGTCCCGCAAGATCCTGGAGATCCCGGAGCTGAAGGTCTCCGGCACCTGCGTGCGGGTCCCGGTCTTCACCGGGCACTCCCTCCAGATCAACGCCCGCTTCGCCCGCCCGATCAGCGTCGAGCGCGCCAAGGAGCTGCTCGGCGGCGCCCCCGGCGTGGCCCTCACCGAGGTGCCCACCCCGCTCCAGGCGGCCGGCCAGGACCCCTCCTACGTCGGCCGGGTCCGGCAGGACGAGACCGTGGAGAACGGCCTCGCCCTGTTCGTCTCCAACGACAACCTGCGCAAGGGCGCGGCCCTGAACGCCGTCCAGATCGCGGAGCTGGTGGCGGCCGAGCTGAAGGGCTAGCCGGCCAGTCGGCCGATCGGCTGGTCCCTGGTGACCTCGTAGTAGAAGCAGCCGTACTCGACGGCCCGGACGTGGACGAACGCCACGGACGGGTCGTCGAACGCTTCGTCGAGGGCCGCCGCGAAGTCCGTCTCGACCAGTCGGCCGCCGAGGATGCGCCCCTCGGCGGAGTAGCGGCGCAGCACCCGGTGGGCGTTGGTGAACGGCAGCCCCTCCCCGGCCGGCCCCGCGCACTCCTCGGCGTGGACGAAGACCGGGCCCTGCTCGTCGTAGGCGCCCGGGTCGGCTCCGGTGGCCGCCGCCCAGCGGCGCAGGGGGGCGTACGACACCAGGGTGAGCGACTCGCCGGGGACGCTGTGGCGCAGGCAGCAGCGCAGCGGCGCGCCGCCCTCCTCGTCGGTGACGGCGACCGCCGGGCGCCCGGCGTCGTCGCGGTCGCGCAGTTCCTTCAGGACGTGGGCGGGGATCGCGTGTGCGGTGTGGTTGCTCATGCCTTCCAGGCTCGGCACCGGCCGGGCCGTTGACCGGCGGTATCCGGACATCGCGTTCGGCCCGGCCCACGTGGAAGGATGGCGCAACCTACACATATCGAGGAGATGACCGCGTGCCTGGCACAAACCTGACTCGCGAAGAGGCGCAGCAGCGGGCGAAGCTGCTCAGCGTCGACGCGTACGAGATCGACCTCGACCTCTCGGGCGCGCACGAGGGAGGCACCTACCGGTCCGTGACCACGGTGCGCTTCGACGTGGCCGACGGGGGCGCCTCCCCGGAGTCGTTCATCGACCTGGTGGCCCCGGCCGTCCACGAGGTCGTGCTGAACGGCGACCCCCTGCCGGTCGACGAGGTTTTCCAGGACTCCCGGATCGCCCTGCCGGGGCTGCTGGCGGGCCGCAACGTCCTGCGCGTCGTCGCCGACTGCGCGTACACCAACACCGGCGAGGGGCTGCACCGGTTCGTCGACCCGGTCGACGAGCAGGTGTACCTCTACACCCAGTTCGAGGTGCCGGACGCCCGGCGGGTCTTCGCCAGCTTCGAGCAGCCCGACCTGAAGGCGACCTTCCAGTTCACCGTGCGGGCGCCCGAGGGCTGGACGGTCATCTCCAACTCGCCGACGCCGGAGCCGGAGGGGAACGTCTGGCGGTTCGAGCCGACGCCGCGCATCTCGACGTACATCACCGCCCTGATCGCGGGCCCGTACCACTCGGTGCACAGCGTGTACGAGAAGGACGGGCAGAGCGTGCCGCTCGGCATCTACTGCCGCCCCTCGCTCGCCGAGCACCTCGACTCGGACGCCATCTTCGAGGTGACCCGGCAGGGCTTCGACTGGTTCCAGGAGAAGTTCGACTACCCGTACCCGTTCCAGAAGTACGACCAGCTCTTCGTGCCGGAGTTCAACGCGGGCGCGATGGAGAACGCGGGCGCGGTGACCATCCGCGACCAGTACGTGTTCCGTTCGAAGGTGACGGACGCGGCGTACGAGACCCGTGCGGAGACGATCCTGCACGAGCTGGCGCACATGTGGTTCGGTGACCTGGTCACCATGGAGTGGTGGAACGACCTGTGGCTGAACGAGTCGTTCGCCACGTACACCTCCATCGCCTGCCAGGCCGCGGCGCCCGGCTCGCGCTGGCCGCACTCCTGGACCACGTTCGCCAACTCCATGAAGACCTGGGCGTACCGGCAGGACCAACTGCCCTCCACGCACCCGATCATGGCGGACATCCGCGACCTCGACGACGTGCTCGTCAACTTCGACGGCATCACCTACGCCAAGGGCGCCTCCGTCCTGAAGCAGCTCGTCGCGTACGTCGGTCAGGACGAGTTCTTCCGGGGCGTGCAGGCGTACTTCAAGCGGCACGCGTTCGGCAACACGCGCCTGTCCGACCTGCTGGGCGCCCTGGAGGAGACCTCCGGGCGGGACCTGAAGACCTGGTCGAAGGCGTGGCTGGAGACGGCCGGCATCAACATCCTGCGGCCCGAGATCGAGACGGACGCCGACGGGGTGGTCACCTCCTTCGCGATCCGGCAGGAGGCCCCGGCGCTCCCGGCCGGTGCCAAGGGGGAGCCGACGCTGCGCCCGCACCGCATCGCGGTCGGCGCCTACGACCTCGACGCGAGCGGCAAGCTGGTCCGCTCCCAGCGGATCGAGCTGGACGTCGACGGCGAGCTGACGGCCGTACCCGAGCTGGTCGGCGGGCGCCGCCCGGCGGTGGTGCTGCTCAACGACGACGACCTGTCCTACGCCAAGGTCCGCCTGGACGAGGCGTCGCTGGCCTTCGTCACCGAGCACCTCGGCGACTTCGCCGAGTCCCTGCCGCGCGCCCTGTGCTGGGCGTCGGCCTGGGACATGACCCGGGACGCGGAACTCGCCACCCGCGACTACCTCTCCCTGGTGCTGTCCGGCATCGGCAAGGAGTCCGACATCGGCGTGGTGCAGTCCCTGCACCGCCAGGTCAAGCTCGCCGTCGAGCTGTACGCCGACCCGGCGGCCCGCGAGACGCTGCTGGCCCGCTGGACCGACGCCACCCTCGCCCACCTGCGGGCGGCGACGCCGGGCAGCGACCACCAGTTGGCGTGGGCGCGGGCCTTCGCGGCGGCGGCCCGCACCCCCGAGCAGCTCGACCTGCTGGAGGCGCTGCTGGACGGTTCGCGGACCGTGCAGGGGCTGGCCGTCGACACCGAGCTGCGCTGGTCGTTCGTGCAGCGGCTGGCGGCGGTGGGCCGGTTCGACGAGGCGGAGATCGCCGCCGAGTACGAGCGGGACCGCACGGCGGCCGGTGAGCGGCACGCGGCCACCGCGCGGGCGGCCCGTCCCTCGCCGGAGGCCAAGGCGGAGGCGTGGGCGTCGGTCGTGGAGTCCGACAAGCTGCCCAACGCCGTGCAGGAGGCGGTGATCTCCGGCTTCGTCCAGACCGACCAGCGGGAGCTGCTGGCCCCTTACACGGACCGGTACTTCGAGGCGCTCAAGGGCGTCTGGGAGTCCCGTTCGCACGAGATGGCCCAGCAGATCGCCGTCGGCCTGTACCCGTCGGTGCAGGTGACCGAGGAGACGCTCGCCAAGACGGACGCCTGGCTGTCCGCCGCCGAGCCGAACGCCGCGCTGCGGCGCCTGGTCTCGGAGTCCCGCGCGGGCGTGGAACGGGCCCTGCGGGCCCAGGCGGCGGACGCGGCGGCACAGTAGGGCCGGGACCGGGCCTGCCGTTCGGGTCGGGGTCCCTTGTCTGTCGTTCGGCTCGGGGTCCCGTGTCTGTCGTTCGGATCGCGGGCCCGCGTCCGCGGCGCCCTGCCGTTCGGGTCGCGGGCCCGCGTCCGCGGGCTGATCCGGGGGCCCGCGTCCGCGGGCTGATCCGAACGACAGGCCCTAGGCGAGAGCGGCCGCCGCCGTGCGCAGGGCGGCGAGGACGCGGCGGACCGCGGGGGCGTCGCCCGCGCCCCTGCGGACCGCGGCGACGACGTGCCGGACGGGGCGGTCGGCGCGCAGTTCGCGCATCGCCACCCCGTCCCGGTCCGCCGCCGCCATACGGGGGACCAGGGCGACGCCCATGCCGGCCTCGACCATCGCCAGGATGGCCGTCCAGCCGGTCGCCGCGTGCCCCCGGTGCGGACGGAAACCGGCCGCCTCGCACGCCGCCCGGGTGATGTCGGCCCAGGGCCCGCCGTCGCCGAAGATCCACGGCTCGGCGGCGAGGTCGGCCAGCCGCAGATCCTCGGCGGCGGCCAGCGGGTGACCGCGGGGCAGGGCGGCGTCCAGCGGGTCGGCGAGCAGCGGCACCCGCGTGAACCGGGGGTCCACCGCGCTCGGCGCCTGCGCGGCCAGCGACAGCGCGAGGTCGACGTCCCCGCCGCCGAGCAGCTCGTACGCCTCCCGCGCCTCGGCCTCCCGCACCCGCACCGTCACCCCGGGGTGCGCGGCCCGCAGCGCGGTGACCGCCGGGACGACCAGCGCGGGCACCGCCGTCGGGAACGCCCCGACCCGCACCTCCCCCGCCTCCCCGCGCGTGTACGCCGCCAACTCCGCCTCCGCGCGCTCCAGTCGCTCGAACACCGCGTCGGCGTGCCGCAGCACCAGCAGGGCCGCGTCCGTCAGCCTCACCCGGCGGCCCTCGGCCCGGAGCAGGTCCACGCCGAGCTGCCGGGACAGGTTCGTCAACTGCTGCGACACCGCCGACGGCGTCATCCGCAACGCCTCGGCCGTCGCGGTCACCGTCCCCCGCTCCCGCAGCGTCCGCAGGATGTGGAGCTTGCGGATCTCCCAGTCGGCCATGGCCGTCAACCTATCGGCCGGGCCGCCCGGTCTCAGCGGCGTGCTCCCAGGACGACGCCGCCCAGGATCAGGGCCATGCAGCCCGCCCCGGCCCAGCCGGTCGGCTCGGCGAGCAGTGCCCAGGACAGCAGGGCCACGCAGACGGGCTGGAGGTAGTAGACGACGCCCGCGCGGGTGGGGCCGATCAGGGCGATCGCCCGGTTCCACGCGAAGAACGCGAGTGCCGAGGAGGCCACACCGACGTACAGCAGGGGCCAGACGGTGCCCGGGGCCGGGGTGAAGCCGCCCTGCACGGCGAGGCTGACACCCTGCGCGGGCAGCAGCAGGACGGTGCCGAACAGGAAGGTGGTGAACAGGAAGGCGGCGCCGCCCAGTTCGGCGGGCTTGCGGCGCAGCAGCGCGCTGTACGTCCCGAAGCAGCAGGCGGCGGCGATCATCCACAGGTCGCCGGCCGCGAACCGCGTCCCGCCGCCCATCAGCAGCAGCACCCCCGCGCACGCGGTGAGCAGCCCGGTGACCCGGCGGGCGCCGAGCCGGACGCCGCCCGCCCGTTCGCACACCGCCATCAGCACCGGCGAGGCCGCCATGATCATGCCCATGGTGGGGGCGGGGGTGGTGAGCCCGGCCTGGTTGACGAGGGTGTTGTACGTGGTCACGCCCAGCAGCGAGGCGAGGAGCAGGAAACCCAGCCGGCGCCGGATCAGCGCCCGCTGCCGCCACGCCTGCCGGGCTCCGAACGGCGCGACGGCGACGAGCGCCACCACCCAGCGCCAGAAGGCGTGCTGCACGGGCGGGACGCTGTCGCCGAGGGCGCGGGAGGTGACGAAGCTGCCGGACCAGACGACGGTGGCGAGGAGGGCGAGGGCCACGCCGAGGAAGGCCGGGGAGGTGGTCGCGCGGGTGGCGGGGCTGGGGTCGGTGGTGGGGTCGATGGTGGGTTCGGTGGCGGGGTCGGGGGCGGCTTCGGTGGTGACGTGGCCGGTGGGGTGGCCGGGGGTGCGGCTGGGGGCTGGGGACACTGGGGTCCTTCGCGGTAGGTGGACGCGGCCCGACCACCGTGGCGCCGCCGCACCTGTCACGTCCATCGAAACTTTCCGATGGTTCTTTGCAGGAGAACTGAACGGTTGACCGGTCAGCCCACGTGCGCGGCCAGGGCCGCCCCGATCGCCCCCTTGTCCGCGTCCTCCGCCGCCCAGGCCGCGTACCCGTCGGGCCGCACCAGCACGGTCGTACGGCGGCCGCTCGCCCACCGGCGCACCGCGAGCCGGCCGGCGCGGGCGGCCCCGTCCTCGTACGCCTCCGGGGTGATCAGCGCGAACCGCCCGCCGCGCAGCGCCTCGTACAGCCGGCCGCCGTCCGCGAAACGCACGTCGGGGACGCGGGCGCCGGTGAGGCGGTGGGCGCCGCGCGGGGCGGGGTAGCGGTAGCCGATGCCGGTGACCTGGCCGGTCGCCCGGCGCCGGACGGGGCCGGCGTGGTCCATGGCGGCGACGGCCGCCGCCCGCAGCGCCCGCGTCCAGGGGCGCCGGGCCATCGCCAGCCGGATGATGCCGCCGCTGCTGCGCAGCACCGACCTGCCGACGGGGTGGCGTTCGGCCTGGTAGGTGTCGAGCAGGTCCTCGGCCGCCCGGCCGTGCGCGACCGCCGCGAGCTTCCAGCTCAGGTTGGCCGCGTCCTGGAGGCCGGTGTTCATACCCTGCCCGCCGGCCGGACTGTGCACGTGCGCGGCGTCACCGGCGAGGAAGACCCGGCCCACCCGGTACGCGGGCGCCTGGCGTTCCTCGCTGTGGAAGCGGGAGATCCACCGGGGGTCGTACATGCCGAAGTCGCGGCCCATCACCAGGCGGGTGATCTCCTTGACCTCGTCCAGGTCGACGGGTTCGCTGTCGGGGACGTTGTGGCCGCGGTGCCAGCCGACGACCCGGTGGTAACCGTCGCCGAAGGGCGCCAGGACGGCGAACGCGCCCGGGACGGAGTCGCCGTTGAGCTGCTCCGCCGGCTCCTCGGCGAGCCGTACGTCGGCGATGACGACCGACCGGATCACCCCCCGGCCCGGGAACGGCAGCCCTATCGCGTCACGCACCGCGCTGCGCACCCCGTCGGCCCCGACGGCGTACGCCGCCCGCAGCTCGCCCGGGGTCCCGCCGGGCCCGCGGACGGCGAGGGTCACCCCGTCCGCGTCCTGGCTCAGCCCGGTCACCTCGGTGTCGTGCCGGAACTCCACGCCCGCCTCCTCCGCCCGCCGCCGCAGCACCTTCTCCACCTCGTACTGCGGGAGGACCAGGACGTGGGCGAAGCGGGAGGGGAGGGCGGCGAAGTCGAGGGTGAGGCCGAAGAAGCGGAGCCGGTCGAGGGGGCGGCCGACCGCCTCCAGCGGCTCGGCGAGTCCGCGGGCGTCGAGCTGCTCCAGGCTGCGGGCGTGCAGTCCGAAGGCACGGGAGAGGTTGCTGATGCCGCTGGGGCGCTTCTCCACGAGGGTGACGGGGACGCCGGCGGCGGCCAGGTCACCGGCGAGCAGCAGCCCGGTGGGTCCGGCGCCGACGACGATCACGGCGTGGGGGTGCGCGTGCGGGCGGGAGTGGTGGGGCGTGGCGTTCATGTGGCGGCCTCCTGAGGGTGCCAACGGTTGTTTGCCAACAGGTGTTGCCAACGCGTGTTGTCACCATAGAGGGGGCGGGACAGGAGAGTCAACGCATGTTGGCCTACGCGTGTTGGCCAACACTTGTTGGCGCTCGTCCGTTGGCCTACGCTCCTCGACATGCCCTCCCCGACCCACAGCTCCTCCGCCACCGGCCCCACGAGCCCCGCCAGCTCCACGAGCCCCGCCAGTTCCACGAGCCCCACCGGCGCCACCAGTCCCGCAAGCCCCGCAAGCCCCACCGGTCCCGCCGGCCTGACCCCCCGCCGCTCCGATGCCACCCGTGCCGCGATCCTCGAAGCGGCGCGCGAGCGGTTCGCCGCCGACGGGTATGAGCGGGCCACCATCCGGGCGATCGCCAAGGACGCCCGTATCGACCCCTCGATGGTGATGCGCTACTACGGCAGCAAGGAGGGCCTGTTCGCCGCGGCCGTCGCCGTCGACCTGCGCATCCCCGACCTCGCCGCGCTGCCCCGCGCCGCCGTCGGCGAGACCCTGGTGCGGCACTTCCTCGCCCAGTGGCGGGAGAACGAGGTGCTCACCGCCCTGTTCCGGGTCGCCGCCTCCAACCCGGCCGGGGCCGAACGCACCCGGAGCCTCTTCCGCGACCAGATGCTGCCGGCCGTGCGGCGGGTCTGCCCGGACCCCGAGCAGGCGCCGGCCCGCGCCGCCCTGGTCGCGGCGCAGTTGCTGGGCCTCGGGCTGACCCGTTTCGTGCTGCGCTTCCCGGCGGCCGTGGACCTGCACGACGAGGAGGTCGTGGCCTGGCTGGCGCCCGCCGTGCAGCGCTACCTCACCGCGCCGCACCCCTGAGCGGGCCCCGGGGAACGCCGCGAGGGCGCCCGCCCCGGCGCACGTACGGCGATGCGCGCGTACGTACGGCGGGGCGGGCGCCCTCGGTGGAGCTTCGGTCGAGGCCCGTGGAGCGGGACCGGGATCAGCCCTTGGCGTCGGCCTTCATGGTCTCCCGGGTCTTGATGTTGCGGCTGGTCACCCGGTGCGCTTCCTGCGAGCGGTCGAGGACCATGACGAGGCCGGCGATCACGGCGAACAGCACGATCGGGGCGAAGACGTACAGACCCAGCGTCTCGATGACGCTCAGGCCCGTGCCGGGGTCGTCGCCGTCGTCGCGGGTCAGCGCGAGCGCGGGGGACGACATGAGCAGCATCATCAGCGTCGTACCGGCCGCCAGGGTGCCGGCGCGCAGGGCGTTCTTCTTGTCCACGTGCCCAAGTTAGCGAACGCCGGTGCGCGCCGCGCGCCCGGGGTGCCGTCCGCGGCGGTTCAGCCTCCCGTCCCGCCCGCACGTACCGCCTCGATCAGCGCGTGCAGCCGGGGTGAGGCGGCGAGGTCCTCCAGGGTCACCGGGCGGCCCTCGGCGTCGGCGACGGGCAGCCGCCAGTTGGGGTACTGGTCCGAGGTGCCGGGCAGGTTCTGCGGGCGGCGGTCGCCGACCGTGTCCGGCAGCCAGACGCCGACCATGCGGGCGGGGGTGGCCAGCAGGAAGCGGTGGACGGCCTGGATCGCGGCCTCCTCGGAGGGGGTGCCGGTGTCGCCCGCGGTGCCGCGCAGCAGGCCGAGCCGGGCGAGCAGGTCCAGCCACTCCCCCGCGTCCGCCGCGGCCTCCGCGCGCTCCTCCTCGGCCGGGCGGGTGAGCAGGCCGAGGCGGTCGCGGAGTTCGACGTGCTCGCCGGTGAGGCGGGCGGCGGTGGACGGCAGGTCGTGGGTGGTGGCGGTGGCCAGGCAGTCGGCACGCCAGCGGTCGGGGGGCAGGGGGCGGCCGTCGCCCTCCCAGTCCCGTTCGAACCAGAGCACCGAGGTGCCGAGCACCCCGCGTTCGCGGAGCGTCTCGCGCACCCCCGGTTCCACGGTGCCGAGGTCCTCGCCGATCACCACGGCCCCGGCGCGGGACGCCTCCAGGACGAGGACGGCGAGCATGGCCTCGGCGTCGTAGCGGACGTAGGCGCCCTCGGTGGGCGGGTGGCCCTCGGGGACCCACCAGAGCCGGAAGAGGCCCATCACGTGGTCGATGCGCAGGGCGCCGGCGTAGCGGAACAGGGCGCGCAGCAGGTCGCGGTAGGGCGCGTAGCCGGACTCGGCGAGCCGGTCGGGGCGCCAGGGCGGCAGGCCCCAGTCCTGGCCGCGGGCGTTGAAGGCGTCCGGCGGGGCGCCCACCGACATGCCGGCGGCGAAGTGCTCGCGCTGCGCCCAGGCGTCGGCGCCGCCGGGGTGGACGCCGACCGCGAGGTCGTGGACGACGCCGAGCGGCATCCCGGCCTCGCGGGCGGCGCGCTGGGCGGCGGTGAGCTGGGACTCGGTGAGCCAGGCCAGCCAGGAGTGGAAGTCGACGCGGTCCATCAGCGCCGAGCGGGCGCGGGCGGTCTCGGCGGACCGGGGGTCCTTGAGCGCCTCGGGCCAGCGGTGCCAGTCGGAGCCGTGCACCTCGGCCAGCGCGCACCAGGTGGCGTGGTCCTCCAGGGCCTGGCCCTGGGCGGCGAGGTAGTCGCAGTAGGCGGCGCGGCGGCCGGGGCCGAGCGGCACGGTCCGTACGTGTTCCAGGGCCTCGCGCTTGAGTTCCCACACGGCGTCCCGGTCGATGAGGGCGCCCTTGTCCAGGACGTCCGCGCGCAGTCGTGCCGCGCGCTCCCACAGCGCCCGGACCTCGTCGCGGTCGGCGAGGTGGGCGAACTCGGGGACGTCCTCGATCCGCAGGTGGACCGGGTCGGGGAAACGGCGGGAGGAGGGCCGGTACGGGGAGGGGTCGGTGGGGGCGCCGGGGACCGCCGCGTGCAGCGGGTTGACCTGCACGAACCCGGCGCCGAGGACGCGACCGGCCCAGGACGCCAGCTCGCCGAGGTCGCCGAGGTCGCCCATGCCCCAGGAGCGCCGGGAGAGCAGGGAGTAGAGCTGGACCAGCAGTCCGTACGAGCGTCCGGGCGGGGCGGGCAGCTTGGGCGGGGCGACGACGAGGTGGGCGCGGGCGGTGCGGCCGTCGGGGGCGGTGGCCGTCAGGCGGTGCACGCCGGCCGGGAGGTCCTCGGGGCCGGCCCGGGTCTCGCCCTGTTCGGTGTCGATCCGCAGCCGGGTGCCCTCGGGCAGCGCGGTCAGGGCGGCCGGCACGGGGCCGCCGCTCCAGTGGACGACGGTCGGGGGCAGCAGCCGGGCGCCGAGTTCCGCCTCGCGGGCGGCGAGCGCGGCGCGTACCGCCGCGGGGTCGCCGGCGTCGACGCCGAGGGCGGCGAGGGCGAGGGTGAGCGCGGTGGACGAGGCGGGGACCGTCCGGTCGGGGGAGGGGCGGTAGGAGGCGGCGACGCCGTGGAGTTCGGCGAGCCGGGTCAGGTCCTCGGTGGGCGGCTCGGCAGGCCGGGGAGCGGTCATCTACGGCCTCGTCGGTTCCGGTACGGCGAAGGAGGCGGTGCCCTGTTCCGGCACGACCGCCGTCAGCTCGGGCGAGGACTCGCTGGTCAGGGGCACGGCCTCGGCGGTCGGGGACTCGCTGGTGAGGGGTTCGGCGTCGGGCAGCGGAGGTTCGCTGGTGAGCGGCGCCTCCGGTTCGGCGGACCGGTCCGCGACGGGTTCGGGGGGAGGCGGGAACACCGGATGGGTCGGCACGGCCACAGGGTCTCCTCGTCGGGCACGACATCGGCGGGCTATGGCAGCCCTACCCCGTGGGCGCGGCGGCAGACGTACGGACGCGCGGGAAGTGCGGACTGTCACGCTCCGCGCGACCATGCCCGGCTTCCGGGCGCGCGGACCCGTCCGTCACATCCTCCTGACTCCCCGTCGCACCCTCCTGGCTCCCCGTCGCGCCCACACGCGCGCCCCGTGCCCGCACGCGCGCCCCGTGCCCGCACGCGCGCCCCGTGCCCGGACGCGCGCCCCGGCGCGGGCACGCCACGGGCACGCCCGGCGGGCAGAAAGGAGCCCGGATCGCGGTCAGGCGGAGATGCCGTCGATCCGGGCCAGGGCGTCGTCCGCGCCGTACGGCTGCAAGTACGGAAGCCAGCGCGGGTCCCGGTGGCCGGTGCCGATGATGCGCCAGGCCAGGCCGGTGGGCGGGGCGGGTTTGTGGCGCAGCCGCCAGCCGATCTCGCCGAGGTGGCGGTCGGCCTTCACGTGGTTGCAGCGGCGGCAGGACGCCACCACGTTGTCCCAGACGTGCTTGCCCCCGCGGCTGCGCGGGATGACGTGGTCGACGCTGGTTGCGACGCCACCGCAGTACATGCACCGGCCTCCGTCGCGGGCGAACAGCGCGCGGCGGGTGAGCGGGACGGGCCCCCGGTAGGGCACCCGTACGAATCGCTTGAGCCGGACCACGCTGGGTGCGGGGACGGTGACGGTCGCGCTGTGCAGATAGGCGCCGGACTCCTCGAGGCACACGGCCTTGTTCTCCAGGACGAGGACGAGCGCGCGGCGGAGCGGTACGACGCCGAGCGGCTCGTACGACGCGTTGAGGACCAGGACATGCGGCACGGATGCCTCCTTGTACGCCGGCGGCGCGTGGCTCGCGCCGGGACGATCCGTAGTCAGTCTCCCCTCATGGCCGACTCACGCGCCACCATGTCCCGGTAACGGGCTGGGAGTGTTTTCGACCACATCTGATGCATCCCCCGGCGCATGACCTGTTCAAGCGCGGGTGAGGGCTGTCTCTTCTCCGTTCGTCACGCCGATCCCCGCATCGTGCCCCGTTAGTGTGGTGGTTCCGCCCGTCCGGTGACCTTTTCGTGACCTTGGACCCGAGCCGGGGGCGGGCCGCTGCTCCTGGAGGTACCCGTCGTGTCCCTGTCCGCCGCTCTCGTGAAGGCCGCCGGTTCCTCGCCGTCCCCGTCGCCGTCGCCGTCGCCGTCCTCGTCGACACCGGTCGTGCCCACCCTCCGGGACGCCCAGGAGAGCGCGTCGAACGCGGCCGGCTGGGTCGAGCAGAACTGGTCGACCTGGCTCGCGATCGGGCTGCGGGTGCTGCTGATCGTGGTGATCGCGGCGGTGCTGCGGGCGGTGGTGCGGCGCGGGATCACCAAGCTGATAGACCGGATGAACCGCACCGTGCAGGCGGTCGACGGCACCGCGCTGGGCGGGCTGCTGGTCAACGCCGAGCGGCGCCGGCAGCGCTCCCAGGCCATCGGGTCGGTGCTGCGCTCGGTGGCGAGCTTCGTGATCCTGGGCACCGCGGCGCTGATGGTGCTGGCCACCTTCGAGATCAACCTGGCGCCGCTGCTGGCCTCCGCCGGGGTCGCGGGCGTGGCGATCGGCTTCGGCGCCCGCAACCTGGTCACCGACTTCCTCTCCGGCGTCTTCATGATCCTGGAGGACCAGTACGGCGTCGGCGACGCCATCGACGCGGGCGTCGCCTCCGGCGAGGTCATCGAGGTCGGACTGCGCGTCACCAAGCTGCGCGGCGACAACGGCGAGATCTGGTACGTCCGCAACGGCGAGGTCAAGCGGATCGGCAACCTCTCGCAGGGCTGGGCGACGGCCGGGGTGGACGTGACCGTCCGGGCCGACGAGGACCTGGACCGGGTGAAGGCGACGCTGAACGCGGTCGGCGAGCGGATGGCCAAGGAGGACCCCTGGAACGAGCTGCTCTGGGGCCCGATCGAGGTGCTCGGCCTGGAGTCGGTGCTGCTGGACTCGATGGTGGTCCGGGTGTCGGCGAAGACCATGCCCGGCAAGTCCCTCACCGTCGAGCGGGAGCTGCGCTGGCGCATCAAGCGGGCCTTCGACGCGGCCGACATCCCCATCGTCGGCGGTGCCACCGCCCCGGCCGACGAGGCCGAGCAGACCGTCACCGACCCCACCGCGACGGTCGCGGCCCCCTCCGCGTACGCCAACTCCTCCTCCCCGCAGTCGGCGGCGGCCTCCCCGCTGACCCCGCCCGGCGCCGCCAAATAGCGAGCGACGCGGGCCGCTCCGCCCGGGGAACCGAACCGGTTCCCCGGGCGTATCTATGTTCAGGGGTGACGCGGGGGCACGGTGTTCGCACCGGACACCGCACCGAACACCGGTACTTCGGGTGAAGGCCGGTGCGGATGTCGGTGCCGGCGGCGATACTTGCGGCGACGGATGACCATGGGGGAGGTCAGCAGTGAACCAACCGCCGAGGACGAGCGCGCCGCCGCCGCTCGGCACGCCCACGCTGCCGGCCGTGCCGCCGCAGCCCGGCGGGCCGGACCCGGCCGGCCCGGTCCCCTCCCCCGCGCCCGCGCCGCCGCGCCGTACCGCCTTCGCCGAGGGCGTGGACCGGCTGCGGGCGGCGGCCGTCACCGAGCCGGGCCGGCTCCGGGTCATCGGCGCGCTGCTCGCCCTGCTGGTCGTCGCCTTCGGTGCCGTGACCGCCTGGCAGAGCACCGAGCGGGCCGGCGCCGCCGACGACGTCCTGCACCGCAGCCAGCCCCTCTCCTCCGGCGCGGCCGACATCTACCGCTCCCTCGCCGACGCCAACACGGCGGCGTCCAGCGGCTTCCTGGCCGGCGGACAGGAGACCGAGACGTCCCGCGACCGCTACGAGAAGGACATCCGTACGGCGGCGGCGGGCCTGGTCACGGCGGCCACCAACTCCGACCCCCGGTCCGCGTCGGCGGCCACCATCTCGAAGCTGAACCGGCTGCTGCCGGAGTACAAGGGCCTGATCGAGCGGGCCCGCACCTACAACCGCCAGGGCTTCCCGGTCGGCGGCGCCTATCTGCGCTACGCCAACGAGAAGATGCAGAAGGAGATGCTCCCGGCGGCCGAGGACCTCTACACCACGGAGAACCGCCGCCTGGGCGACGACTACGCGGACGCCACGCCCTACCCGTGGGCCGCCATCACGCTCGGCGTGCTCGCCCTGGCCGCCCTGGCCTGGGCCCAGCACCGCACCTACCGGCGCACCAACCGGGTCCTCAACCACGGCCTGGTCGCCGCCACCGCCGCCACCGCCGTGGTGCTGCTCTGGCTGGCCGTCGGCCACACCGTGGCCCGCGCCCACCTCGACGACTCCCGCGACCACGGCGTCCGTTCGCTGAACGTGCTGCACGACGCCCGGATCGCCTCCCTGAAGGCCCGCGGCAACGAGAACCTCACGCTGGTCGCCCGCGGCGCGGAGACCAAGACGGTCGACGGCGTCACCCTGGACGCCTACGACTACGACTACCAGCGGAACATGAAGGCGCTCGCCGCGAAGCTGGCCGACGCCGGACGCCTGGCCGACGACGGCGCCGGCCGGCGGCCCGTCGCGGCCGCGGCCGGCGATATGACGGAGTGGCAGAAACGCCACAAGGCCGCCCGCGCGGAGGACGAGAACGGCGCCTACCAGCAGGCGCTGCGGAAGGTGATCGGCGACGAGGGCGCCACCGTGGAGTGCTTCGACGGCGTGGACGCCAGCCTCGCCGAGGCCCTGGCGCACGAGAGACGTGAGTTCGCGCGGGCGGCCGGCGGCGGCCTGGACGCGATGACCGGCCTGCCGCAGGGCGCCGGCGTCCTGGCGGTGCTGGGCGCCGCCGGCGCGGTCCTCGGCATCGGCCGCAGGCTGTCGGAGTACCGGTGAACGGCGCGCCGGGGAAACTCGCGGAAGGAGGGGCGAGGATGCGTGCACGACGACTGCGGGCCGGCCTGAGGGGCTGGGGCGGGGTGGGTGCCATGGCGGTCGTCTGCGCCCTGGCGGTGCTGTTCGCGCTGCTCCTGCCGGTCGCCCGGTCGCACGGCGGGGGCTCCGGCGGCACCGGCGGGCCGGGCGTCACGCACGGCAGCCAGGCCCGCGCCGAGGAGTGCGCGGACCCCGAGAAGCAGACCCTCGCCCCGTCCGCCGCCGACGGCCCCACCATCGACGCGATCAAGGCCCGTACCGGCGAGAAGCGCAAGCTGGTCGTCGGCGTCGACCAGAACAGCTACCGGTGGGGCTACCGCGACCCCAACAGCGGCGGCACCGCCGAGCTGGAGGGCTTCGACATCGACCTGGTGCACCGCATCGCCGAGGACATCCTCGGCGACCCGGCCGCCGTCCAGTTCAAGGCGATCCCCACCGACCAGCGGATACCCGCGATCCAGGACGGCCGGGTCGACATGGTGGTGCGCACCATGACCATCAACTGCGACCGGCTGAAGGACGTCGCCTTCTCCGCGCCCTATTTCCGCACCGGTCAGCAGATCCTGGCCCCCAGGTCCTCCCCGATCACGGGGTACGACGGGTCGCTGGCCGGCAAGAAGATCTGCACGGCGGCGGGTTCGACCGCGCACAGCACCCTGGAGCAGGACCGGGCCGACGGCGACCTGGTCCCCTCCGCCGATCTGGGCACGACCGTGCCCAACCAGCTCGACTGCCTGGTGCGGCTCCAGCTCGGCGAGGTCGACGCGGTGGTCACCGACCGCGCGCTCGCCGCCAGCCAGGCCGCGCAGGACCCCACGGTCCAGCTCAAGGGCGATCCGTTCACCACCGAGTACTACGGCGTGGCGATGAAGAAGGACGCCGACGATCTGGTACGCCGGGTCAACCGGACCCTGGTGGACTTCCGCGAGGACACCACCGGCGGCTGGCAGAAGTCGTACGACGAGTGGCTGTCGCAGACACTGGGCCGGGACGCGGCGAAGTCCGAACCGCCGGACCCGCAGTACCTGCGCAAGAGCTGAACCCGGCGGCGGCGACCGCCGACCGACCGAACCGCAGCGAGAGGTGATCGATGGGCGACACGGCATCCACCGGGCCGGTGCTGGACCGGGACGAGGTGGACCGTGCGCTGGCGCGGCTCGGCGCGGAGCACGAGGCGATCGAGACCTCGCTCCTGGCGCTCCAGGACCACGCGGGCCGCCGGCTCCTCGAAGGCGCCGAGCTGACCGGCGTCACCAAGGACCGCTGGGCGGCCGCGGAGACGTCGATCACGCTGCTGTGGACGTACTTCGACGCCTACAGCGGCGCGCTGCGCACCGCGCGGGAGATCCGCGCCCGGCGCCGCTGGTCCAGCCGGGAGGACCTGGTGGAGCTGACCGATCTGCTGCGCGGCGAGTGCGTCACGCTGGCGGGCAGCGCCGCGGCCGGCGCGCGGGCCGCCGAGGGCGGTGCGCCGGGCCACCGGCTCAGCGAGCGCTACTCGCTGGCCGCGCTGGTGGAGCGGATGAACGAGCTGTACGCGTCCTCGCTGGACATGGTGGTGGCCGCCGACGCGGTCTGGTCGGCGCTGCCCGCCCGGATCGACCTGCTCGCCGCCGAACTCCAGCGCACCCGCCGCCTCGCGCACTCCGTCGGCGTCCGCCCCGGCGAGCACCCGGCCGGCGACGACCTGGAGCGCATCACCCGCACCCTGACCGGGCTGCGCGAGCGGGTGGTGTCCGACCCGCTGGCGTACTGGCTGCCCGGCGAGGGCAGTTCGGCCCCCGGCGGCGGCCGGCCCGACACCACGCTGTACGACCGGGAGGCCCGCGCCCTGGAGGACGTGCGCCGGGAGATCGACGCGGTGCTGACGGTCCGTCAGGACGCCGAGCAGCGGATCGTGAGGCTGCGGGACGTGCTCTCCCGTGCGGACCGCACCCTCGCCGAGGCCCGCACCGCCCGCGGCGAGGTGCTGGCGAAGATCGCGGCGACCGAGGTGCCGCCGGTCAGCGGGCCGCCGACCGCACTCCAGGAGCAGTTGGCGACGGCCGCCGAGTACCGCAGGAACGCGCAGTGGAACCGGCTGTCGCCGCTGCTGGAGTCCCTGGAGCAGAAGGCGGAGGACGAACTGCTGCGGGCCCGCGAGTCGCTGACCGCCGTCACCGCGCCGCTCGCGGTCCGCGCGGAGCTGCGCGGCCGGCTCGACGCGTACAAGGCGAAGGTGGCCCGGCACGGGCTCGCGGAGGACCCCGAGCTGGTCGAGAAGTACGAGAAGGCCCGCCGGATGCTGTGGAGCGCGCCCTGCGACCTGCGGGTCGCCGAGGAGGCCGTGCTGCGCTACCAGCGGGCGGCGGTGGAGCTGCTCGGCAGCACCAGGCCGGGCGCGTGAGGGACCAGGGGGAGGCAGCGTCATGACCGAGGCACAGGGGGCGTGTCAGCGCCCCGACTGCGACGGGCGCTACGAGGACGTGGGCGGCGGCGAGCTGTACTGCGACACCTGCGGTCTGGCGCCGGTGGTGTCGGCGTCCGGCGCGGTCGGCTCGGCGCCCACCGGCATCACCGGCGGCGGCAGGGGCTCGCAGGGGTCCCGGGGCTCCGGGGGCAGCGGCGGTTCCCGCTCCGGCGGGGGTGCCTCGGGGACGTCCGCGCAGTCGTCGCAGTCGTCTAAGTCGCGGCGGTCGGTGTCGGGGCGGCTCTCGCGCGCCCTGTCGGGAAGGCAGACGAGCCGTTCGGTGTCGGTGCGCAGCTCGGGTTCGGCCGCCGGCTCGGGGACCCGCGGCAGGCTGGGCGCCGGCCTGGTGCAGGTCCCGCCGATCCCGCGGCCCGACCCGCGGTCGATGGTGCTGGACCGCCCGGAGGTGCCCGAGCGCAAGCGGTTCTGCTCGCGCTCGGACTGCGGGGCGCCGGTCGGGCGTTCGCGCGGGGACCGCCCGGGGCGCACGGAGGGCTTCTGCACCAAGTGCGGCCACCCGTACTCCTTCGTGCCCAAGCTGGCGGCCGGGGACGTGGTGCACGGCCAGTACGAGGTGGTCGGCTGTCTGGCGCACGGCGGGCTGGGCTGGATCTACCTCGCCGTGGACCGGGCCGTCGCCGACCGCTGGGTGGTCCTCAAGGGCCTGCTGGACACCGGCGACCAGGACGCGATGGCCGCCGCCATCTCCGAGCGGCGGTTCCTCGCGGAGATCGAGCACGCCAACATCGTGCGGATCTACAACTTCGTCGAGCACCTCGACCAGCGCACCGGCTCCCTCGACGGCTACATCGTCATGGAGTACCTCGGCGGCAAGTCGCTCAAGGAGATCGCCAACGCCCGGCGCACCCCGGAGGGCCGCCGCGACCCGCTGCCGGTGGAGCAGGCGTGCGCCTACGGCATCGAGGCGCTGGAGGCGCTCGGCCATCTGCACAGCCGCAACCTGCTGTACTGCGACTTCAAGGTCGACAACGCCATACAGACCGAGGACCAGCTCAAGCTGATCGACATGGGCGCGGTGCGCCGCATGGACGACGACGAGTCGGCGATCTACGGCACGGTCGGCTACCAGGCACCGGAGGTCGCGGACGCCGGCCCGTCGGTCGCCTCCGACCTCTACACGGTGGGGCGGACCCTGGCCGTCCTGACGTTCGACTTCCAGGGCTACACCAACGTGTACGCCGACTCGCTGCCCGACCCCGACACCATCGAGGTGTTCCGGCAGTACGAGTCCTTCTACCGGCTGCTGGTCCGCGCCACCGACCCCGACCCGGCCCGCCGGTTCGCCTCCGCGCACGAGATGGCGGAGCAACTGACGGGGGTGCTGCGCGAGGTCGTCTCCCTTCAGACGGGGCGGGCCCGGCCGGCGCTGTCCACCCTGTTCGGGCCGGAACTGCGGGTGTCGGACACGGAGTTGTTCCCCAAGCTGGACGGTGAGGTCTCGCGGCTCGGCGCGCGGGCGGTCCGCACCCGGGGGCGGGCGGGAAGCGCCGCGCTCCCGGCCGGCCGCCCGCCCGCGCTGACACCGGGCGGCGCGAACACGGCACCGGACGGGTCACCGGCCGTGACCGGCGCACCGACGGCCACCGGACCCGCCGCGGCCGGCGCCGCTGCCGGGCTGGTCAGGCCCGTCGACGTGCCGCTCGCCGCCCTGGCGCTGCCCGTGCCCCGGGTCGATCCCCAGGACCCCAACGCCGGTTTCCTCGCGGGCCTGATGGCGTCCGCGCCCGGGGAGCTGCTGGGGGCGCTGGCCGCCGCGCCGGCGGCGTCGGTGGAGACCCGGCTGCGGCAGATCCGGGCCCGCCTGGAGCAGGACGAGGCCCCGGCCGCGCTGGACGCGCTGCGCGCCCTGGAGGACGAACGGCCCGACGACTGGCGGGTGGTGTGGTACCGGGGTGTCGCCGCCCTGGTCACCGGCGACCACGAGGGCGCCGCGCTCTCCTTCGACGCGATATACGACGCCTTCCCCGGCGAGACCGCGCCCAAGCTGGCCCTCGGCCTGTGCGCGGAGGTGCTGGGCCAGTTGGACAACGCCGCCGAGTACTACCGGCTGGTGTGGTCGACCGACCCGAGCTTCGTCAGCGCCGCCTTCGGACTGGCCCGGGTGCTGCTGGCCGCCGGCGACCGGGCCGGTGCCGTACGGACGCTGGAGTCGGTGCCGGAGTCGTCGATCCACTACACGGCCGCGCGGATGGCCGCCGTCCGGGCCCGGCTGCGGCAGCGGACGCCGCTCGCCACCGACGTACCATTCCTGGAGGATCTCACCGCCGCCGCGCGGCAGGTCGAGGCGCTGGAGGCGTACGGTCTGGACCCGGCGCGCCGGGAGCAGTTGTCGGCCGAAGTCCTCGGCTGCGCGCTGGACTGGGTACTCTCCGGTGGCCGGGGTTCCGCCCCGCCCGCCGCCGGGAGCCGGACGCTGCTCGGCAGCGGTCTGGACGAACGCGGCCTGCGTTTCGCGCTGGAGCGTTCGTACCGCACGCTGGCCCACCTGGCGCGGGGCGGCGAGGAGAGGATCGACCTGGTGGAACGAGCCAACCGTTACCGCCCCCGGACATGGGTGTAGTAGATGTCGCAGATGCCCCGGCTGTCCGCCTGCCCGAGTTGCGAGGAACCCCTCGAATCGGGTGACCGTTTCTGCGGTGCGTGCGGATACGACCTGTCCGCCGTGCCCGCGCGGCCGTCGGACAGCCCGACCATCGCCCTGCACGGCACGCCGCCCGGCGGCCCCGACCGGCCCCCGGCCGCGCCCGCGGCGGTGCCCGGACAGGCCCCGCCGCCCGTCCCGCCGCAGCCGGTGGCGCAGCCGGGGGCGGACGCGGCGGCCGGGGTGCGGCTCGACCGGCCCCGGGAGCCGGACGAGTACCCGCTCCAGGCGCCCGGCCCGCGCCCGGCCGCCGGACCGGCGGCGACGGCGGCCCCGGCGGGCGCGGCCCCGGTGTGCGTGGCCTGCCGGGCGGGCCGGGTCGACGACGACGGCTACTGCGAGAACTGCGGCCACGCCCAGCCCCGCGAACGCGACCACATGGAACAGGAGTGCGGCCCGCTCGCCGCGGTCAGCGACCGGGGGCTGCGCCACCACCGCAACGAGGACGCGTTCGCCGTCGGCCACACCACGCTGCCCGATGGCACCCCCGCCTCGGTGGCCATCGTCTGCGACGGCGTCTCCTCGGCGACCCGGCCCGACGAGGCGTCACTGGCCGCGTCCCGGGCGGCCGGCCAGGCGCTGCTCGCCGCGCTGCCGCTGGGCACCCATCCGCAGCAGGCCATGCACGACGCGATCGTCGCCGCCGCGCACGCCGTCAACGCCCTGGCCGACGAGCCCGCGGCGGCCCGCGAGCACGCCCCGCACACCAACGCCCCCGCCTGCACCCTCGTCGGCGCGGTGGTCACCGCCGGGCTGCTGGTCGTCGGCTGGGTCGGCGACAGCCGTGTCTACTGGGTGCCGGTGGACCGCGCCGCGCCCCCCGCCCGGCTCACCGAGGACGACTCCTGGGCCGCCCAGATGGTCGCCGCCGGGCTGATGAACGAGGCGGAGGCGTACGCCGACGAGCGCGCCCACGCGATCACCGGCTGGCTGGGCGCCGACGCCTACGAACTGGAGCCGCACACCGCCTCCTTCAAGCCGGACCGGCCGGGTGTGGTCGTGGTCTGCACCGACGGCCTGTGGAACTACGCCGAGGCGGCCGAGGAGATGGCCGAGATCGTCCCCCTGGACGCCGTGGCGCGTCCGCTGCACAGCGCCCGGGTGCTGGTCGGCCACGCTCTGGACGGCGGGGGCCACGACAACGTAACAGTGGCGGTGGTGCCGTTCCCCGCCCCGCCGCAGGGGGCAGGATCGGCCTGAGGCCGCGTTGCGCGCACGGGGGGCCTCACGGGCCGCGGGGGCGGCCCGGACCGCCAGTCCCCGCCGTCGGCGGGGGCGTCGTAGAGGGGGATGCGAATCGGCATGGCCAATTTCTCGAAGTCCGACGTGCCACGGTTCTCGGTGGACGTCTACCAGAACGAGTACCTGCCGGAGGGCGGGCGCGAGGTCAACGCGATCGTGACGGTCTCCGCGACCGGCGGGGGCACGATCGGCAGCGCGGTCGCCGCGCCCCACCTGTACTCGCCGGGCGAGGGCCCGTCCGCGGCGGTGGCGCTGATGGTGGACTGCTCCGGCTCGATGGACTACCCGCCCACCAAGATGCGCAACGCCCGGGACGCCACGGCCGCCGCGATCGACACCCTGCGCGACGGGGTGCACTTCTGCGTGATCGGCGGCACGCACGTCGCCAAGGAGATCTATCCGGGCGACGGGCAACTGCGGGTCGCCGACGCCGCCACCCGGGAGCAGGCCAAGCAGGCGCTGCGCAAGCTGAACGCGGGCGGCGGTACGGCGATCGGCAGTTGGCTGCGGCTCGCCGACCGGCTGCTGGCCTCGGCGGACGTCGCCATCCGGCACGGCATCCTGCTCACCGACGGCCGCAACGAGCACGAGTCGCCCGAGGCGCTGCGGGCCGCCCTGGACGCCTGCGCCGGGCGGTTCACCTGCGACGCGCGGGGCGTGGGCACCGACTGGGAGGTGAAGGAGGTCACCGGCATCGCCTCCGCCCTGCTCGGCACCGCCGACATCGTCGCCGACCCGGCCGGGCTCGCCGCCGACTTCGCGCAGATGATGGAGACGGCCATGGGCAAGGAGGTCGCGGACGTGGCGCTGCGGCTGTGGACGCCGGTCGGCACCACCGTGAAGTTCGTCAAACAGGTCGCGCCGACGGTGGAGGAACTGACCGACCGCCGCAGCGAGGCCGGTCCCCGGGCCGGCGACTACCCCACCGGCTCCTGGGGCGACGAGTCCCGCGACTACCACGTCTGCGTACAGGTCCCCGCCGCCGCCCTCGGCCAGGAGATGCTGGCCGCGCGGGTCTCCCTGGTCATCCCCCGACCCGACGGCACCGTACAGAACTTGGGCGCCCAGGGTCTGGTACGGGCGGTGTGGACGGACGACATGGCCGCCTCCACCTCGATCAACCCCCAGGTCGCCCACTACACCGGCCAGGCCGAACTGGCACAGGCCATCCAGCAAGGGCTCGATCTCCGCAAAGCGGGAGATATCGACGGAGCAACGGCCAAACTGGGCCGTGCGGTTCAGTTGGCGAGCGCCTCCGGGAACGCGGATACTGCGAAACTGCTTGCGAAGGTGGTGGACGTGGTCGACGCCGTGGCAGGTACTGTGCGACTGAAGGCGAAGGTGGAGGAGGCCGACGAGATGACACTCGAAACCCGGTCGACCAAGACCGTTCGCGTCAAGAAGTGACACGGAGAAGCTCCGCAAGAGGGGGAAGCCCGACATGCCGACCTGCCCGAACGGACACCAGTCGGGTTCCGACGACTGGTGCGAGGTCTGCGGTCACCGCATGGCCGGTGCCGTGCCGCCTCCCCCGCCGCCGCCCCCGGCCGGTGGCGGCTACGGCTTCCCGCCCCCGCCCGGCGGCGCACCCGAGCTGTGCCCGCAGTGCCGTACGCCGCGGGAGGGCGGGGCGCCGTTCTGCGAGGAGTGCCGGTGGAACTTCCTCACCAACACGGCGACCTCGTACACCCCGGCCGCCCCGCGCCCCCCGGCGCCCCGCTTCCAGCCGCCGTCCGGTCCGTCCTACGGCGGCGGCGGTGACGGCTACGACTACCAGAGCTCCCGTCCGTCCCAGATGAACCGCCCGGCCGAACCGATCCCTCCGGGGGGTCCGGGCGGGCCGGGGGGTCCGGGTCCGGGCGGTCCCGGTGGCCCCGGCGGGCCGGGTAGGCCGGGTGGGCCCAGCGGGCCGGGTGGATACGGCGGTCCTGGCGGCCCCGGTGGCGAAGGCGGTCGCGGTGGCCAGCACGGGCCCGGTGGGTCCGGTGGCCAGCACGGGCCCGGTGGGTCGGGTGGCCAGCACGGGCCCGGTGGGTCCGGTGGGCCGGGCGGCCAGGGTGCCCCCGGTGGACCGGGCGCTCCCGGCGGGCCGGGGGCCCCTGGTGGGCCGGGCGGCTTCGGCGGACCGGGCGGACAGCGCGGCCCCGGCGGGCCCGGTGAACACGGCGGTCCGGGCGGTCATGGCGGCCCGGGTGGACCGGGCGGCCAGGGAGGTCCGGGCGGCCAGGGTTACCCGGGCACCTCCGGCGGTCCCGGTTTCCCGGGTGGCGGCCCCGACTTCTCCCGGCCCAGGCCCGGCGAGCCCGACTTCCCGAACCGGCCGGGTGGCCAGGACTTCCCGAACCGGCCGGGCGGCCAGGACTTCCCGAACCGGCCAGGTGGCCAGGAGTTCCCGAACCGGCCGGGTGGCCAGGACTTCTCCGGCAGGCCGGGCGGTCCCGACTTCTCCAGGCCCGGTGGCGCCGACTTCCCGAGCAGGCCGGATGGACCCGGCTTCCCGGGACCGGGCGGCCCGGGTGCTCCCGGTGCACCGGGCGGCCCCGGCGCGCCCGGCGGCCCCCACGCCTACCAGCAGTCCGCCCCCTCGGCCCCGCCCGCCGCTCCGCCCGGGTTCCCGCAGGAGGCGGACCGCCGGCAGGGCGGCGGCCCCCAGGGCTTCCGCGCGGACGACGACTGGGTGCTCCCGCCCCCGTCCACCGGCCCCGGCGGACAAGGCCAGGGTCAAGGCCAGGGGCAGGGTCAGGGTCAGAACCAGGCTCAGCACCAGGGCGGTTACGGCTACCCCCAGCCCGGTACCGCCCAGCAGCAGGGCGGTACCTGGACGGCGACGATCGGCCCCGACCGCGAGTACTTCATGGCGATGATGCAGCGCTCCGGCCCCGAGGCCGCGGGCCTGAACCTCCCGGCGTACTCCCCGGAGCAGCAGCGCCCGCTGACCGGCAACCAGATGACGATCGGCCGGCGCCGCCACTCCACGGGTGACACCCCGGACATCGACCTGTCGGTGCCGCCGGAGGACCCGGGCGTCTCGCACCAGCACGCGGTGCTGGTGCAGCAGCCGGACGGCAACTGGGCGGTGGTCGACCAGAACTCGACCAACGGCACGACGGTCAACGGCGGCGAGGAGCCGATCCAGCCGTTCGTGCCGGTGCCGCTCCAGGACGGCGACCGGGTGCACGTGGGCGCCTGGACGACGATCACGATCCGCCGGAGCTGAGCGACCCCAGGTCCGGCAGCGGCCAGACGTACGGCCCCCGCGGGTCGTCCAGCCAGGCCCGCACGAGGCCGCCGCCGACGGTGACGCCGTAGCGCTCCCGTGGCGGCGCCCCCTCGCGCTCCCAGACGGCGTACGCCTCCCGGGGGGCGAGGCCGCCCCGGGTCAGCGCCAGCAGGAACCGGAAGAGGTCGTCCTCCCGGGCCCCGCGCGGCACCCCGGCCGGCTCCGGCACCGGCGTCCCGGCCCGGTCGCCGCCGCGCAGCGGCACGAAGTACGCCGGCGTGTGCAGGAACCGACCCTCGGCGTGGTCCCGGTCGCGCACGGTGAGCGCGAGCAGCCCGGTGGCCAGCGGCATGAGCACCCGGCCGCCGGGGCGGCACCGGGCGAGCCAGGCGCGCGGCACGGCGGGCAGCGCGCAGGTCGCGATGATCCGGTCGTAGGGAGCGCGCTCGGGCACCCCGCGCGCCCCGTCGCCGGTGACGACGGCGGGGTGGTACCCGGCGGCGTCCAGGTGCCGGCGGGCCGCCTCGGTGATCTCCGGGTCGAGGTCCACCGTGGTGACCAGGTCGTGGTCGCCGAGCCGGTGGGCGAGCAGCGCCGCGTTGTACCCGGTGCCGGCGCCGATCTCCAGCACCCGGTCGCCGTCGCGCACCTCCAGCGCGGTCAGCATCAGCGCCATCAGCGAGGGCTGGCTGCTGGAGGAGAGCAGTTCCCCGTCGCGCATCCGGGTGGCCAGGGGCACGTCGGCGTAGGCGCCGCGCAGCCAGCGTTCCCGGGCGGCCGGGTCGGGGTCCTCGCACCACCGGCGCTCGTAGCCGCCGGCGGCGCCGACGTAGTAGTACGGCACGAAGAGGTGGCGCGGTACCGCCTCGAACGCCGTCCGCCACCTCGGATCGGCCGCCCAGCCACCGCCGAGCCCGATCTCCCGCACCAGCGCGGCCCGCGCCGCGACGGCGAGGTCCTCCATGTCCCCACAGTACGGCGGGAGGCCGGTCCTAAGCCTCCGGTCCTGGTCCCCGGCGTCTGAGACCATGGGGGACGTGAATGAGATTCGGCGCGGCACGCTTCAGGAGCAGACCTTCTACGAGCAGGTCGGCGGGGAGGAGACCTTCCGCCGGCTCGTCCACCGTTTCTACCAGGGGGTCGCCGAGGACCCGGTCCTGCGGCCGATGTACCCGGAGGAGGACCTCGGGCCGGCCGAGGAGCGGCTGGCGCTGTTCCTCATGCAGTACTGGGGCGGTCCGACGACGTACAGCGACAACCGGGGGCATCCCCGGCTGCGGATGCGGCACGCCCCGTTCACCGTGGACCGCGCGGCGCACGACGCCTGGCTCAAGCACATGCGGGACGCGGTGGACGAACTGGGCCTGTCCGAGGAGCACGAGCGGACGCTGTGGAAGTACCTGACGTACGCGGCGGCCTCGATGGTGAACAGCCCCGGCTGACCGCTCCCCCGGTTGCGCGGATTCCGGTCGTCCGTCGCCGGTAACCGGTCACGATCCGGTCAAGACCGCGACTCGGGCGGTTTCCTCCGCCGCGCCGCCTCTGACAGCATCCCCGCAGGGCTGGACGAGGCGGCTGGGGGGCCGGGTGACGGGGCCAGGGGGACTGACGGCGTTCGTGCTCGCGCGGGCGCGGGCGCACCGGCCGCTGCTGGCGGCCGCGCTGCTCACCGTCCTGCTGACCACGGCCGTCCTGGCGACCCTCACCGCGTACGCGGGCGCGATCGGCGACGCTGCCCTGCGCCACTCCTTACGGGACCCCGGCACCGCCGCCGACACCGCGCTGCTGGTCGAGGCGGACGTCCCGGCCGCCCGGCGCGGGGCCGCCGCGAGGACCGTACGGGAGGGCGCCCGGCGCACCTTCGACGGGCTGCCGGTCACGGTACGGACCCTGACCCGCTCCGGCCCGTACGCCCTGCCCGCCACCGGCGACCGGCGCTCCGCCGGAGCCGGAGCCGGAGCCGGAACCGGAACCGGAGCCGAGGCCGGAGCCGATCCCGACCTCACGCACTTCGCGGCGCTGGACCCCGGCCAGGTCCGGTTCGTCGCCGGGCGGCCGCCCCGGGACCGCGCCGGGACCGTCGAGGCCGCGCTGCCCGTGACCGCCGCCGGCCGGCTGGGCCTGCGGCCCGGCGCCCGGCTCACCCTCACCGACCGGCTCGACGGCCCGCCGGTGCGGGTGGAGATCACCGGTCTGTACCGGCCCGCCGACGCCACCGCCCCGTACTGGCGCCTGGACGACCTCGGCGGACGCGGGGTGAGGAAGGGCGACTTCACGACGTACGGGCCGCTGCTCGCCGCGCCCGGCACGCTGACCGGCGCGCGGGTGAGCGCCGGGCCCTCCGGGTGGCTGGCCACGGCCGACTTCTCGACGCTGACGGCGGACCGCACCGAGGCGCTGCGCGCGGCGGCCCGGGAGGGGACGGTGTGGCTGCGCGGGCGGCCGGTGCTCAGCGGGACGACCGCCGCGAGGACCTCGCTGCCCGAGGTGCTCGACCGGCTGGACCGTTCGCTGCTGGTCGCCCGCTCCACCCTGCTGGTGATCGCGCTCCAGCTCGCCCTGCTCGCCGGCTGCGCGCTGCTGCTGGTGGCCAGGCTGCTGAGCGCCGAACGCGCGGGTGAGCTGAAGCTGCTGCGGGCGCGCGGCGCCTCCCGGGCGCGGCTCGCGGGCCTGGCGGCCCTGGAGGCGCTGCTGCTTGCCGTCCCCGCCGCGCTGTGCGCGCCGCTGCTCGCCGGGCCGCTGACCCGGCTGCTGGCCGGCCAGGGGCCGCTGGCCCGGATCGGGCTGCGCCCCCAGGTGCCGTTCGCCGGCGACGGCTCCGTGCGGTGGGTGGCGCTGGCGGCGGCGCTGGGCTGCGCGCTGGCGGTGACCCTGCCCGCGCTGGCCTCGTCACCATCCGCCGGGGGCCGGGCCCGGCCGCTGCCCGCGCCGCTGCGCGCGGGCGCGGACCTCGCCCTGCTGGCGGTGGCGGGCGTGGCGTACTGGCAGTTGGCCGGGCAGACCTCGGGCGCGGTGACCGCCGACACCTCCGGCGGGCTGGGCGTCGACCCGCTGCTGGTCGCGGCGCCCGCGCTGGCGCTGCTCGCCGGGACCGTGCTGACGCTGCGGCTGCTGCCGCCGATGGCGCGGCTCGCCGAGCGGCGGGCGACCGGCGGCCGCGGGCTGACGGCGGCGCTGGCGCTCTGGCAGCTCAGCCGCCGGCCGGCCCGCGCGGCGGGCCCGGTGCTGCTGCTGGTGCTCGCCGTGGCGCTGGGCACGCTGGCGATCGGGCAGGGCGCCTCCTGGGACCGTTCGCAGGACGACCAGGCCGACTTCCGCGCGGGCGCGCCGGTCCGGGTCCTGGGCACCGGTGCCGCCGGGCCCGGCCGCACCGAGGCGCTGGCGGCCGTGCCCGGCGTACGGCGGGCGGCGCCCGCGGCCCGTGCGGAACTGCCCCTGTCCGGCAACCGCACGGCGACGGTCCTCGCCCTGGACACCGCCCGCGCGGCGGACACGATGCTGCTGCGCCGGGACCTGGCCGCGCGGTCCGGCGCCGCCCTGCTGTCCGGGCTGACCCCGCACGACCCGGCGCCGGGTGCCGCCGTCCCCGCCGGGGCGACGCGGCTGGACCTCACGGCGAGCCTGCGCAGCGACGCCGGCCCCGGCACGACCGCGGACGTCACCGTCACCGTCGAGGACCGCTACGGCGTCCCGTACCCCCTGTGGGCCGGCGACCTGCCCGCCGACGGCCGCCCGCACACCCTGGCGGTGACCGTGGCCGGCGGTCCGCTGACCGTGACCGGCGTGGAACTGGTCATGGTCCAGCCGATCGGCCGCGCCGAACGGCACCGCCTCACGGTGACGCGGCTGACCGCGACGACCGCCGACGGGACCGTGCGCGGGCTGCCGCTCCCCCGGGCCTGGACGGCGGTCTCGCACGGCGACGGCCAGGTGTCGGCGCCGGACGCGCGCACCGGCCCGACCCCGGCACGGCTGCGGTCGGCCGCGCCGCCTACGGTCGAGTACGGCACCGGGTACACCCCGGCCGACGAGACCTGGGCGAGCGCGTCGCTGACCGTGCGGCTGCGGGTGGCGCGGCCCGCCCCGCCGCCGGTCACGGCCGTCGCCACCGACCGGTTCCTCGCCTCGGCGGGCGCCCGGACCGGGCAGCGCGTGGACGTGGCGTTCGGCGGTACGACCGTGCCGGTGCGGATCACGCGGGCGGTACGGGAGCTGCCGTCCACCACGCGGGACAGCTCCGCCACGGGCGACGGTGGGGCGCTGCTGGTCGATCTGCGGGCGGTGAACCGGGCGCTCCAGGCGCGGTACGGCGCGAACCTGGCGCCCACCGAGTGGTGGCTGGCGACCGCGCCGGGCGCCGCGCGGGAGGCGGCGGCGGCGCTGCGGGCGTTCCCGGACCTCGATCCGGCGCAGGTCGTGGTCCGCGACGAGCTGGCGCGACGGCTGCGGGACGATCCGTTCGGGGCGGGCCCGGGGGCGGTGTTCACGGCGGCGGCCGGGGTGGCGGCGGCACTGGCGGCGGTCGGTTTCGCGGTGAGCGCGACGGGGTCCCTGCGGGAGCGGGGCCGGGAGTTCGCGATCCTGCGCGCCCTGGGCGCCCCGCGCCGGGGACCGGCCCGGACGGTCGCCGTCGAACAGGGCTTCCTCATCGGACTCGCGCTGCTGGTGGGCGCGGCCCTCGGCGTCCTGCTGACCCGGGCGGTGGTCCCCTTGATCGTGCTCACCCCGGGCGCCGCGCGACCGGTCCCCGAGGTCCTCGTCCTCCTCCCCGGCACCCGGGTCGCCGCGCTGCTGGCGGCCGTCGCCCTGGTGCCGGCGCTGGTCACGGCGGCCCTGGCCGCCCGGCACGGCGAGCCGGCGTCCGCGCTGAGGGACCAGGGAGGCGACACCCCGTGAACCCGACCACCACGCCGACCGTGGTCCCGGCCATGCCCCTGGCACCGGCAGGGGTACCGGCAGGGGCAGCGGGACCGGCAGGGGCAGGGGCAGCGGCAGCGGCACGTGCACCGGCGCTGGCGCCGGCAGGGGCAGCGGCACCGGCACCGGCAGCGGCACCGACCCCAGCACCGGCACCGGCAGGGGCACCGGCAGCGGCACCGGCACCGGCATCAGCACCGGCACCCGCACCGGCCCCCCGCAGCCTCCCCGCCCACGCACCCGAGCCCGCCCCCCGGACGAGGTGACGCCGGATGTCCATGTCCTCCGCACCGGCACCCCGCGAGCCCGGTGTGCCCGCGCCCGGCGCCCCCTCCCCCCGTGCGCCCCGCACGCCCCCCGTACCCGCCCCCTGGACGCGGACCCGGCTGCGTACCGCGCCCGGTGCCGCCGGGGCGCTGGCGCTGCTCGTGGCGGTCACCGTGTGTCTGGCCGCCGCGTTCCCGCTGGCGCTGGACCGGTACGCGGACGCCGGGCTGCGCCGGGCGGTGGAGCAGGCGCGGCCGGACCGGACCGGGGTGATGGTGACCGCGCCGCAGCCCGACGTGGGACTGCCGCCCAGCCGGCGGGCCGCCGCGGTGGGCCCCGGCCCGATGGCCGAGCGCTACCGCCGGGCGCTGGCCGCCGTGCCCCGTCCGCTCGCCGTGGACCGGGCGCGCTCGACGTACGGGGTGCGGACCGTCCGGGGCCTGGCGGTACCGGACCCCTGGCTGCCCCGGCCGAGCGGACTGCCCGCGCAGGTCGTGCTGGCGACGCCGTACGGTCTCGGCGGCCACGCCCGGCTGCGCGCCGGCAGGCTGCCGCGGGCGCCCGCCGCGGTGACCGCCACGACCGCCCGCGTGGAGGCGGCCGTCACCGAGGAGACGGCCCGCGCGCTGCGCATCGAGGTCGGCGCGGAGATCCACGTCCCCGGCGTCGAACGCCCCCCGCTGACCGTCCGCGTCACCGGCGTCCTCGCCCCGCGCGAACCCGACGGCCCGTACTGGGCGGCCCAGCCGCTGCTGCGCACCCCCGCCCTGACGCCGGAGCCGAAGTCGTCGGGCCCGGAGGCCGACCGGTATTGGGTCGGCGCCCTGCTGCTCGCGCCGGAGGCGGCGCCCGTGTTGCTGGGCACGGGCGGGCTCCCGGTGCGGTACTGGCAGTTGGCCCCGGACGAGGACGCGCTGCGCGCCCGCGCGCTGGACGGGCTGAGGTCCGCCGTGGCGTCCCTGGAGTCGGGGCCGGGACTGCGCGCGGTGCGGTCGGCGACCGACCCGGCGGTCGTCGTGAGCACCGACCTCGACGACGTGTTCGCCGCGTACGCCGGACTGCGCGACGGGATCGGCCCGCTGATCGCCGTCGCCGCGACCGGCACCGGCACGGTCGCCGGGGTCGTCCTGCTGATGGCGGGCGGGCTCGCCACCGACCGGCGCCGCGCCGAACTCGCCCTGCTGCGGGCCCGCGGCGCCTCCCTGCCCGGCCTGGCCCGGAGGCTGGCGGCCGAGACTGCGGTCGCCGCGCTGCCCGCCGCCGCCCTGGGCCTGGCCGCCGCCCTGCTCGCGCTGCCCGGCGGCCGGACCGCCCCCGCCCTGGCGGGCGCCGCCGCGGTCACCGCCGTGGCCTGCGCCGCGCTGCCGCTGCGGGCCGCCGCCGCGCACCGGACGGTACGCGCCCACGACCCCCGCCGGGACGCGGTGGCGGTACGTCCGTCCCGGCGCAGGACGGTCGCGGAGCTGACGGCGGTGGTCCTCGCCCTCGGCGCGGTCGAGGCGCTGCGCCGGCGGGGCGCGACACAGGGCGCCGGGGACCTGGTGTCCACCGCTCCGGTGCTGGTCGGACTGGTGGCGGCGCTGGTGCTGGTCCGGCTCTACCCGCTGCCGCTGCGCGCGCTGGCCCGCCCGGCCGGACGGTTGCGCGGCGCGGTCGCCCACCTCTCGCTGGCCCGCGCGGGCCGTACGTCCGCCTCCGCGGTGCTGCCGCTGCTGGCCCTGTCGGCCGCGTTCACCACCGCCGCGTTCGGCGGTTCGGTGCTGGCCGGGGTCGCCGACACCCGGGACCGGGCGGCGCTGCTCACCGTGGGCGCCGACGCCCGCGTGGAGGCGGCCGGCCCGCTGCCGGCCGGCCTGCCCGACCGGGTGCGCCGGGTGCCGGGCGTACGGGACCTCACCGCGGTGAGCCTCGCCTACCAGGCCACCCCGCAGGACGGCGTGGGTACGGTGCCGGTGGCCGGGGTGGACCCCGCCGGCTACGCCGCCCTCGCCGCCCGTACCGGTCTCGGCGCCTTCCCCGCGGACGGCCTGGCCCGGCACCGCGCGGGCGCGGCGCTGCCCGCCCTCGCCTCCCCGGCCGTCGCCGAACGGTTCGGCACCGCCCGGCCGTTCACGCTGCGCCTGGAGGACGGCGGCTCCGTCACCCTGCGCGTCGTCCTCGTCCGGGACCGCACCCCGGCCGTCACCGGCGCCGACTTCCTGGTCGTGGACCGGTCCGCGCTGCCCGCCGGGGCGGCCCGCCCGACCGCCCTGCTCCTGACCGGCGACGGCATCGACGGGCCCGCCCTGGACCGGGCGGCCGGCGACTCCGACGGAACGTCCCTGCTGCTGCGGTCCCGGGAACGCGCCCGGTACGTCGAGTCGCCCCTGCAGACCGGCGCCGAACGCCTCTACGCGGCGGCGGTCGCGGCCGGCGCCGGGTACGCCGTCGTCACGCTGCTGCTGTCGCTGCTGCGGGCCGCCCCGGAACGCGCCGCGCTGCTCGCCCGGCTGCGCACCATGGGCCTCACCCGCGCCCAGGGCCGCCGCCTGCTCGTCCTGGAGTCGCTGCCGCCGGCCCTGCTCGCCGCGGCGGGCGGCGTCCTGACCGGGTGGGCGACCGTCCGGCTCCTGGCCCCCGGCGTCGACCTGACGACGATCGCCCTGGCCACCGCCGCGTCCCCGGTGGGCGAGGCCGAGCTGCGCACGGACCCCTGGTCGCTGGCGGTGCCGACGGCCGCCGTCCTCGTGGTGACGGTGGGCGCGGCGGCCGTCCAGGCGTGGTGGTCGGGCCGGCGCGGATCGGTACGGGAACTGCGGGCGGGGGACGCGCGGTGAGACGTACTTCCGCGAGAGAGCCGGACAGGGAGCAACGGATGACGACCGACCCCACCCTCGCCGACCTGGCCGACCGCGCCTCGGCCGCCCGCGACCGCCCCGCCTACGGCCATGACGCACTGATCGTCTGCGACCGGCTGGTCCGGGTCTTCACCGCCGACGGCGTCGAGGTGCAGGCCCTCCAGGGGCTGGACCTGCTGGTCCGGGAGGGCGAGCTGATGGCCCTGGTCGGCGCCTCGGGCAGCGGCAAGTCGACGCTGATGAACATCCTCGCGGGCCTGGACGCCCCCACGGCGGGCGCGGCCCGGGTCGCGGGCCGGGACCTGCTCTCGATGTCCGCGAAGGACCGGCTGGCCTACCGCCGCGAGGTCGTCGGCTTCGTCTGGCAGCAGACCTCCCGCAACCTGCTGCCGTACCTCACCGCCGCGCAGAACGTCGCCCTGCCGATGCAGTTGGCGGGAGTCCGCGGCCGCCGGTCGGGCCGCCGGGCGCGGGCCGCACACGCCCGGGAACTGCTGGAGCTGCTGGGCGTCGCCGACTGCCGGGACCGCCGCCCGGAGCAGATGTCCGGCGGCCAGCAGCAGCGGGTCGCCATCGCCGTGGCCCTCGCCTGCGGACCGGCGGTCCTGCTCGCCGACGAACCCACCGGCGAACTCGACTCCCACACCGCCGAACAGATCTTCGCCGCGTTCCGTACGGTGAACGAGCGCCTCGGCACCACCGTCGTCATCGTCACCCACGACCAGGCGGTGGCCGGCCAGGTCCGCCGCACGGTCGCCATCCGCGACGGCCGCACCTCCATGGAGGTACTGCGCCGCAGCGAGGTCGACGCCACGACCGGGCACGAGCGGGTCGTCGCCCGCGAGTACGCCATGCTCGACCGCGCCGGCCGCCTGCAGTTGCCCGCCGACTACACCCGGGCCCTGGGCATGCGCGACCGGGTGGCCCTGGAACTGGAGCCCGACCACATCGCCGTACGCCCGGACGACAGCGGACGCGACTGAGACCGGGCCGCGCCCGGGTCCTGGCTGGACCTGCACGGGCCCCGCCCGGGTCCTGAGCCGGCCCCGTCCGGGCCCCGCTCAGGCCACGCTGATGCCGAGCGTCCCGGTCCCCGCCCGCCGGACGGCGACGGAACCGTACGGGGTGCGCAGCCGCAGCCACGCCCCCGAGGAGACCAGGCCGAGACCGCCCGCGCCGCGCAGGAAGCCCAGCGACTGGGCGGCGTGCACGGCCCGGACCGGCAGCCCGGTGCCGGCCACCGTGCGCGACCATATGTCCCGGCCGATCCGGTCCAGCTCGGCCCGGGTCCGCCGCTCCGGCGCCAGCTCACCCGTACGGGACCTGAACTCGGCGACCCCGGCGCCGACCAGCGCGCGCAGGGCGTCCAGGGACGGCAGCCCCGGCTCGGGCCGCCAGTTGCCGCGCGGGGGCAGGACACCCGCCCAGGGCGGCCCGGTCACCGCTCCGGGCACGGCACAGGTCGCGGCCGACTCCTCGACCGACTCCAGCAGCTCACCGGCGGACACGGTGACGTCGAGGGCGGTGTCGAGCCCGTCCTCGTACGGCTTGGCGAGCCGGGCCGCGCGGATCGTCAGCACCTCGAAGGACGGCGGCCGGCCGAAGACGGCGAGCGCGGTGCCGACGGCCTGCAGCCGCACCGCGGCCGAACGGTCGTAGTGCAGCAGCCGGGAGAGGAAGGCCGCGAGGTCCGCCGCCTCCCCCTCGTCGGCCAGGTGGAGCACCGTCATGCGGCGACGGCCTCCTCCTCGTGGTCGTCCCGGTACTCCTTGAGGAACTCCCGTTCCTCCGCGGTGATCCGGCGGGGCCGCTGGGCCTGGAAGTCGAACGGCACGATCACCGTGGAGGCCCGGACGTAGATCTGGTCGCCGTCCTTCACCTCGTAGGCGAGGGTGAAGGACGCGGCCCGTATCTCCTTGACCCACAGCTCGATGTCCACGGGCGCGTGCCGGTGGACGAGCTGCCGCTTGTAGTCGATCTCGTGGCGCGCCACCACCGACCCCTGCTGGAAGTCCTTGTCCGGGCGGAACAGGAAGTCGATCCGGGCTTCCTCCAGGTAGCGCAGGAAGACCACGTTGTTGACGTGCCCGTACGCGTCCATGTCCGCCCAGCGCAGTGGGCAGCGGTAGATGTGCCGCAAGATCGATCAGCCCCGGGTCAGCTTCTTGTGGGTGGCGCGGTGCGGGCGGGCGGCGTCGGCGCCGAGCCGCTCGATCTTGTTCTTCTCGTAGGACTCGAAGTTGCCCTCGAACCAGAACCACTTGCTCTCGCCCTCATAGGCGAGGATGTGGGTGGCGACCCGGTCCAGGAACCACCGGTCGTGGGAGACGACCACGGCGCACCCGGGGAACTCCAGCAGCGCGTTCTCCAGGCTGCTCAGGGTCTCGACGTCGAGGTCGTTGGTCGGCTCGTCGAGGAGCAGCAGGTTGCCGCCCTGCTTCAGGGTGAGCGCGAGGTTCAGCCGGTTGCGCTCACCGCCGGAGAGCACCCCGGCCGGCTTCTGCTGGTCCGGGCCCTTGAACCCGAAGGCGGAGACGTACGCGCGGGACGGCATCTCCACCTGCCCCACGTTGATGTAGTCCAGCTCGTCGGAGACGACGGCCCACAGGGTCTTCTTGGGGTCGATGTTCTCGCGGCTCTGGTCGACGTAGGAGATCTTGACGGTCTCGCCGACCTTGATGCTGCCGGAGTCCGGCTCCTCGATGCCCTGGATCATCTTGAACAGGGTCGTCTTGCCGGCGCCGTTCGGACCGATGATGCCGACGATCCCGTTCCGCGGCAGCGTGAAGGAGAGGTCGTCGATGAGCAGCTTGTCGCCGAAGCCCTTGGTGAGGTTGTTGACCTCGACGACGACGCTGCCCAGGCGGGGGCCCGGCGGGATCTGGATCTCCTCGAAGTCCAGCTTCCGCATCTTGTCGGCCTCGGCGGCCATCTCCTCGTACCGGGCCAGCCGGGCCTTGGACTTGGCCTGCCGCCCCTTGGCGTTGGAGCGCACCCACTCCAACTCGTCCTTCAGCCGCTTCTGCCGCTTGGCGTCCTTCTGGCCCTCGACCTTGAGCCGGGCGGCCTTGGTCTCCAGGTACTTGGAGTAGTTGCCCTCGTAGCCGTGCAGCCGGCCGCGGTCGACCTCGCAGATCCATCCGGCCACGTTGTCCAGGAAGTACCGGTCGTGGGTCACGGCCACGACGGTGCCCTCGTACTTGGCGAGGTGCTGCTCCAGCCAGTTCACCGACTCGGCGTCGAGGTGGTTGGTGGGCTCGTCGAGGAGCAGCAGGTCGGGCGCCTCCAGCAGCAGCTTGCACAGCGCCACGCGCCGCTTCTCACCACCGGAGAGGTTCACCACGGGCCAGTCGCCGGGCGGGCAGCCCAGCGCGTCCATGGCCTGCTCGAGCTGGGCGTCGAGGTCCCACGCGTTGGCGTGGTCCAGCTCCTCCTGGAGCTTGCCCATCTCCTCCAGCAGCGCGTCGGAGTAGTCGGTGGCCATCAGCTCGGCGATCTCGTTGAACCGGTCGAGCTTGCCCTTGATCTCGGCGACACCCTCCTGGACGTTCTCCAGGACGGTCTTCTCCTCGTTGAGCGGGGGCTCCTGGAGGAGGATGCCGACGGTGTAGCCGGGCGACAGGAACGCGTCCCCGTTCGACGGCTGCTCCAGCCCGGCCATGATCTTCAGCACGGTCGACTTACCGGCACCGTTCGGGCCGACGACACCGATCTTCGCCCCCGGCAGGAAGTTCAGAGTGACGTCATCGAGGATCACCTTGTCGCCGTGCGCCTTACGCGCCTTGCGCATGGTGTAAATGAACTCAGCCAAGAGAAACCGTCCGGCAGCTTAATCAGGCAGTGGGCAGATACACCCCATCTTGCCGCACCGCCACCCCTGGGAGGAAATACGTTCCCGGCGGGGGCGCTGACCTGGGGCTTTCCTGCGAGCGGCGGTTGCTCGTCCGTCGGTGACGGTCGTCGCCGGTCGGCCTCGGTCCCCCTTGGACGGCCCATGGACGGCCCGGGAACGATCAAGCCCCCCGGTGCCGGTCTATGGTTCCGCCGTGACAAGCACACCGGATCGGCCCATCCTCTTCCTCGACGTGGACGGCCCGCTGATCCCCTTCGGCTCGTCGCCCGACCGCCCGGTCCCCGCTGCGTCGGCCTCAGTGACTCAAGGGCACCCGCTCCTCGATCGCCTCGACGCCGGGATCGGGCCCGGACTGATGGCCCTGGGCTGCGACCTGGTGTGGGCGACGACATGGGGAGAGGACGCGAACACGATCATCGCCCCGCTCATCGGGCTGCCGCGCCTGCCGGTGGTGCCGTGGCCGGACCGCAGCGCGGACGCCGTTCCCCGTGGCCTGCACTGGAAGACACCCCACCTTGTCGCGTGGGCCGACCATCGACCGTTCATCTGGGTCGACGACGAGATCAGCGACATTGACCGCCTCTGGGTGGCTGCCGCGCGCCCCGGGCCTTCACTTCTGCATCGTGTCGCCCCGGAAAGGGGTCTCACTACCGCCGACCTCACAACACTGGCCGACTGGCTCAGCTCAGCTACGTAAGCGGGGAGGCGCCCTACCGGTTGATCGGAATTTCGTAGACGATCTCGCAGTGAGCGGCGGGCACGACGATGTCCGCCGTCTCGACCGGCCGCCCCTGGTCGCTGTAGTAGGTCCGCCGGATGTGCGTGACGAGCGCGGCCTTTTGAATTCCGAGCAGCGACGCCTCCTCGGCGGTCGCCTGCCTGGGCTCCGGCTGCTCGACGGCGTGGCTGACGGTGATGCCGATGGCGGCCATCCGGTTCACGACACCCGCCCCGGCGTGCGGCCCGCCCTCGGGAAGGACGACGAGGGTGCCGGCGGTGAGGTCGTACGGCTCCCAGCTCGTGGAGAGCTGCACGGGCCTGCCGTCGGCCAGGAACTCGTACGACGTACGGACGCACAGGGCGCCTTCGTCGATGCCGAGCCGTGCCGCGATGTCCGCCGGGGCCGGCACCTTGGCGTCAGTCCGGCTCTCCCAGTCACCCTGCTTGCCGAGGACCTTCATGTCGGCGCGGAACGGCGACCCGGTGGGACGCTCACGCGCCGACGACCGAACGATCCGCACCCGCTGACGGGGCTCGGCGACATAGGTCCCCGATCCGGCTCGCCCCTCCAGCACGCCTTGCGAGATCAGCAGCTCCTGCGCCCTGCGGACGACGTTCTCGCCCACGCCGTACTCCTGGCCGATCTGGGCGCGTGAGGGCAGGCGGTCTCCCGGCTCCCAGACGTGCTCCGCGATCCGCCGCCGCAGTTCGTCGGCGACGCGGAGGTAAGGCGGCTGCTCAGGCATGTGGAAAATCTAGTCCACTAGCTCTAACCTAGTTAACTAGCTTCACTGAAAGTGATCGCTGGTGACGGAGGCTGCCTGTGCCCGCTTCGCGAGTGAGCGCGGCGGCCATCGCCGCCCGACTGTCCGCCGCCGGACTCCCCACACGCGTGGAGGAACACGCCCGCTTCACCACGGTCGAGGCGGAGGTGCCGGAAGCGCTCTCCGCCGAGTCATGGAGGGAGGCCCTGGAAGCGGTGGCCGAGGCCGACCGGTTCGGCCTCCTCGCCACCAGCCTGGGCGACCGCACCTTATGGGCGGTCGTACACAAAGCGGTCCCCTCGACGGACGACGCCGGGGACCCGGCTCATCAGCACTAGGAGCTGATCCAGCGTGCTCGAATACATCCGTCACGCCATCTCCCTCATCAGGACCCGACACTCCCCCAAGGGCAAACACCGTCGACCCCGGGCGCCCCTGAACCCCCCGGCCTGCCCGACTCCCCGCACACCCGCAGATGATCAAACCCTCACCCTGACGGCCCCCGCCCGTACGCGCCATCAGCACTTACTCAGAGGCGAGGACGTTGCCCTGGTCCGGCCGTACGTCCTAGCTCAGGAACGTGCCAGTCGACCGCACCCGTCGATCGTCATCGCACCTCACCTGCCGGCCGACGCCCGGACCGCTCTTCTGGGGTTTCGCTGATGACCTCCCGACACCACGGGCCCCACCTGGACGCGACGCCTGCCCCCTACCGCTCCGTCGCATGCCGGATCGGAAGACACCTGGCGTGCTCGGAGTCCTCTCCGGCTTCGGCACCGGTGGATGTCCCCGTGATCTACGAAGCCTGCGACTGCCCGTGCCACTCGGCACCGGCGCCCACGGGCGGGCCACCGAACGACGGCGCACCCGGAGACCCGCCGACGCCCACCACCCCGATCACCGAAAGGCGGACTAACGGATGACGCCACAGGACCAGCTCAGGCTCCTGCCGTGGGCAGGACCGGAAGGTGAGCCCTGCTACCTGAGCACAGACAACGACGTCGGCTTGGTGTCCCGCCTCGCCGACCGCATCGAGGCGGAGCAACTCGCAATGGCGGCTGATCTCCTGGAAGAGGCCCGAGAGACACTCGACGACGACCCCGACACCGAGGAGGACCTGTTCCTCCTCGCCGCCCAGTTGGCAGGCGCCCTGCGAGACGTACTGCGCGTGGCAACGAGCCGCGGGTGCCGCTGACACTGCCTGCGCCCCTCTGAACGTGCATCTGCCGACCGCACTTCGTCCCTCCGCCGGCCACTCAATCAGTACGGCCACAACTGATCACCGGCGGCCGTGACCTGCGACCGTCTTATCGATCAACACCCTGACCTGCTGCTGAGCTGTCGGTAGCTGTCGGCGTTGGTCAACGCTAGGCGTCCTTCCGCGGCCCTATGACGGCCCGGGAGGGCGCTCAAAGCTGGTCGTGCAAGCTCAATTTCTGCTCTGAGGACGGGACTATTCACGGTTGGAGGCGGGGCCCAATGCCATGCTGCTTGCCATGAAACGGAAGGTGAAGCGGACTGCGCTCGGTGTTGTCCTCGCACTTGTGGTCGTTGGGTACGCCCTGCTCCTGTGGCGCGGGCCTTGGTGGTTTGACGGTGACCATCTGCGCACTCAGAACCTCCAGCCCGCCGACGGTGTCGTCATCACTGGCTTCCGTACCATGCTCGTCGCCCTCGGCGCAGGGGCTATTGCTGTGTTTGGCCTATATTACACACACCGCAACCATCAGTTGGCGCAGCAGCAGTACGAACAAGGACAAGCCCATTTTTTTCTTACTCAAGACCAGTTCGTGCATGCCCAAGCGCAGTTCGCTCACACGCAGGCCAAGGACCGTGAACAAGCAGAACTTACTCGGGAAGGGCAGGTCACCGAGCGATATGTGGAAGCGATCAAACTTCTCTCTGCCGATAAACTCACTCAAAGACTAGGCGGCATTTACTCACTCGAACGTATAATGTGGGATTCGGATAAGGATCGCTCAACTGCGGTAGAGGTACTTGCGGCTTTCATTCGAGACCACGCTGCCATTGAAAAAACAGACGGACTAGTCGGACCCGATGACCAAAGAAGGCCACAGGAAGATGTGCAAGCCGCCCTTACTGTGCTGGGGCGTCGTCGCATCCATGAAGAGAAAACCGACTTCATTGATCTGCGCCATACGGATCTACGAGGGGCAGAGCTAACGGATGCGGTGTTTGATCATGTCGACTTCAGCAATTGCTTGCTGCAGACTGCCTATTTCCACCGGGCGTCGCTACGCTGTGCGTACTTCTCACGATCGGATTTGACGGATGCATTTTTGGGCGACACACGCATCGACGGGGCCACATTTGCTGATTCCGACATGACGCGTGTGTCTCTTTGGAAGGCTGAGGGTGAAGGCGTCGACTTCACTGGCGCCGATATGGGGAGGGTTGCGCTCGTGCGGTGTGAACTTCCTAAGGCTTCATTTTTGAATGCCTCTCTGAACGAAGCTCAAGTTGAGGCCGCAAATTTGCAGGGCGCCGACTTTCGGAATGCTGATCTCCGAACGACGAAGGGGATAACTTCGAGCATCCTCGACTTGGCCATTTGTAATGGTGACACCCTTCTCCCTGAATCCTCGCCTGAATCTTCTGAGGAGGAAGGATAGAGATTAAGCTACCTCAGCGCCAGACCGTATCACTGCTTGCTTACGGGCAGTTGCGCCTCGGAGGTCGGTGGAGCGGCTTTGGGCTGGAGCTGATTTGGCGCGAGTGATCATGACCCATTACGCTAGCCAGCGGATCGGGCAGGTTTGTAAGCCTGCCCGTTAGTGCCCGATCTTGGGCCATGATCTTCGAGGCTCGCGCCAAATTGGCTGCCTAAAGCCGTGGAGCCGACCGCCCCAGCCACAGAGGGGTTTCCTACCTCGGCCCGCATGCACGCAGCGCGCCGCCGGGCGCGGCCAGCCGGGGCGAAGACAGGAGGCAGGCCGCGCCGCAGAGGCGGCGCGCGCCCGCGCCGTGCGCGGGCCTTGATGAAGTAGGGAAAGTTCTACCGCGCTCATGCTGGGTGTCGTCGTCGGGTGATGCCTACTCATGTGAGTAGGCACGTGGCTAGGCTTGGGTCGGATACTCGACACGACGGCAGGAGAGTGCTCAGCGGATGGGACCGAAGTCGGAGCGGGTCTACCGCACGATTCGTGAGTGGATCGCTACGGGCAAGTACTCGCCAGGTTCCAAGCTCCCGTCTGAGCGGACTCTGTCGGAGGAGCTGGAGATCGGCCGAACGGCCCTACGTCAGGTGCTGGCCAAGCTCGTTGCTGAGGGCGTCGTCGAGGTTCACGGTCGTAGCTCCTACCGGGTGCCGGATCGATCCGTGACGACCGAGGCGCCGACCGACGTGGAACCCTGGCAAATCCATGGCGAGCGGACGTTGTACGACAACCGCTGGGTGAAGCTGAGCCTTGTCGACGTCGAACCGCCCGGGGTCGAGCGCTTCGAACACCATGTCGTCAGGCTCGACCATGTGGCCATCGCCGCGGTCATCGACGACCAAGATCGGGTGCTCATGCTGTGGCGGTACCGCTTCGTCCCTGATGCCTTCGGCTGGGAGCTGCCCGGCGGCATCGTCGATGAGGGCGAGGAGCCTCTTCAGACCGCCATGCGAGAAGTCGAGGAAGAGACCGGGTGGCGGCCGAACGCCCTGGAGCATGTCATCACGTACCAGCCCATGGTCGGCATGGTCGACTCACCGCATGAGATCTTCGTCGGGCACGGAGCCAAGCTCATCGGGGAGCCGACCGATCTGGAAGAGGCCGGGCATATCGCCTGGGTGCCTCTGGCCGACATCCCCGGGTTGATGGCCCGGGGAGAGCTGATGGGGTCCGGCACCTTGGTCGCCCTGCTTCATGTGCTGGCCTCGCGGGGTGCTGGCGCCTCGCCTACAAGCGCTGCATGAGCTGCTCGATGCGTCGCTTGTGACGCACTGACCTGGTCCGGCTCGCCACCAGCCGGGCTTGCCGCAGGTGCTTCTGTGCCTCGTCGTACTCGCCGCGAGCCAGGTGGGCTTGCGCCAAGTCGCAGCGGAGTCCCGCCGACGCCCTGATGAACGTGGGGTCGGCTGTTTCGAGCGCGTTGTACAGGCTGTCCACCGCGTCGGCGTCGCCGATCAGCGCGAGGGCGCTGCCGCGCCACCGGGTGAGGTGGCCCTCGTTGAGGAAGATGCTCAGCATGTCGGGGTCGCGGGCCTCCTTCCCTGCGGGTAGGTGCCTCATCGCCAGCTCAAGTGCCCGCCGGCAGTCGTCGGGGAGTCCGGCTCTGGCGCAGATCTCGGCCTCCGCCGCGTACAGCCAGGCCCTGAGGCGCGGAGACATGCCCTTTCCGCCGAGCCGTTGGGCGTCCCGGACCAGTTGCACCGCCATTTCGGGGCGTCCCGCGTCGCAGAGCACGTACGCCTGTTCGGCGGTGGCGTGCGCGAGGTACATGGGTTCCTCGGCCTCCTGGGCGGCGCGTTTGCCCAGCTCGTAGTGGCGCCACGCTCGTTCCACGGCACCGACGTCCAGGGCTTGCCAGGCCGCCAGGGTCGCCGCTCCGGCCAGGGCCCGGGCGACGGGGCGGCGGGTCTCCGGAAGTACCGCGAAGGTGAGGGCGTCCTCCAGCCGTGACAGGTGAGCGGTCATCTCGTCGACCAGGCTGGCGGCGCCCATCTGCCGGTCGATGGTCCGCAGCAGCTCGGTCTGGTCCATGAACGTCTTGACCATGGTCAGGCTGACGTTCCGCGCCTCGTCGATCCGGCCGATCAGTTCGTCGTACCCGTCGGCCGTGGCGAGTGCCGGCGGCGACTGCGGTTCGCCCGTCAGCTCGGCGTCGGTGACTCCGAGCAGCGCTCGCAGGATCTTGGCGTAACGGCTGGAGATCGTCCGGCGGCCGTTCTCCCACTCCGATACGTACACTCGCAAACTCGCGGTCGAGGCGACGGTGATCATGTGCTGGCGGGCATGGCGCTCGATCTCCCGTACGAGCCGCTCCTGTGACCAGTCCCGTGCCGTTCTCGCTGCCTTGAGTCCACTCATCGCGTACTGCCGCTTCGCGTAGGGGGGTTGAGCCGTAACAGCAGGATGCCTCACGTCGGTGCAGGTCGACAGGGGTTAACCGGTCTGCTGTTAACCCTTGTTGGCTACCGGCCCGTTGCCGGACGCGGTTCCCTGGAGGTGTCGCAGTCAGGCGAGTTGAGGCGTCGGACACGCGACAGCGCTTGACATCTGGTGCGCACCAGTTGCAACCTACTGGTGCGCACCAGTGAGAAGTGCGAAATCTCCGCAGCTTTGCTGCGGCACTCCATCAACGTCAGGAGCGGCGACCCACCGCCAAGCAAGTACGCCGCTCCCGCCCTCGGAAGGGACATCCATCATGCGCCAGATTCCTGTCGACACCTCCTCCGCCGTCGTCATGGTCGCCAAGACGCCACAGGTCAAGATCCGTGACCGCCGTACCGGTGAGATCGCCACCGATGCTGAGACCGGTGCCAAGCTGATGACCGTCGACGTGATGTTCGCGGCCAACGACGATGTCGAGATCCTGTCCATCACCGTCCCGGAGACCGGCATCTCCGACGACCTGGCCATGGGCACCCCGGTTGCGCTGACGGGCCTGATCGCCCGGCCGTGGGAGAACGAGTTCAACGGGCAGAAGCGGCACGGGATCGCCTTCCGCGCGGTCGCCGTGACCTCGCTGGCCGCTGCGGGCGCCAAGGCGGCCTGATCATGGCCTGGTTAATGGTCACTGGGGCGCTGGTCGCCGCCGCTGCGGGTCTCCTGCGGTGGCGGCGCCCCGCCTGGTACTGGCTGTCGTTCGGGGTCACCTTCGCCATGCTGCGGGTGCTGGTCCGGTACTCATCCGTGATGGACGCGTGTGGGCTGACCGTTCCGCCGGCCCGTTGGCGCCTGGCCCTGGCTCGGATGACCGGGCGGGAGGTTCCGGAGTCCCGGCCGCCGCGCATCCTGCGGTTGCGGCCGACCCGGACCGGCCTGGTGCTGCGGCTCAAGCTCAAGCCGGGGCAGGACGCCTTCGACGTGGCCGCCGTCACGGATCGGCTCCGGCACTCCTTCGGTCTGTACGGCGTCACCTCCCGCGAGATCCGGTCCGGTGTGGTGGAGCTGCGGATGACCGGGTACGACGTGCTCAAGCGGGTGCAGATGCCTGCGCGGCTCGACACCCGGCCGATGCGCGTTCCGGTCGCCCTGCGCGAGGACGGTTCCGTGCACTACCGCGACTACCGGGCCGTACCGCATGGGCTGACGCTCGGTGCCACGGAGTCCGGCAAGTCGGTCTACCAACGCCACCTCGTCGCCGGGCTCGCCCCGCACCACGTCGCCCTGGTCGGCATCGACTGCAAGCAAGGGGTGGAGCTGTTCCCGCTGGCCCGCCGGTTCTCCGCGCTGGCCGACAACCCCGACACCGCCCTGGAACTGCTGGAAGCCCTGGTCGGGCACATGCAGGACGTCTACCAGCTCATCCGGGCCGAACAGCGCATCAGCGTCGCTGTGCCGGACGCGGAGATCGCCGCCGACATCTGGGACCTGCCCGAGGAGCTGCGCCCGGTGCCGGTCGTGGTGCTCGTCGACGAGGTCGCCGAACTCGCCCTGTACGCCACGAAGGACGAGGAGAAGCGCCGGGACCGGATCATCACCGCCCTGGTCCGCCTCGCCCAGCTCGGCCGCGCCGCCGGCATCTACCTGGAGATTTGCGGGCAGCGCTTCGGCTCCGAACTGGGCAAGGGCATCACCATGCTCCGCGCCCAGCTCACCGGCCGCACCGCCCACCGCGTCAACGACGAGACCAGTGCCAACATGGCCTTCGGCGACATCGCTCCCGATGCCGTACTGGCCGCGATCCAGATACCGGCCGAGACCCGTGGCCTGGCCATCGCCGGGGACTCCACCGGCGGCTGGCACCGCATCCGCGCCCCGCACACCTCACTGCGTGAGGCCGTGAACATCTGCAACAAGCACGCGCACCGCACCCCCGACGTGCCTGCTCTGGCGGCCTTCCGTCCCGCCGTCGCCGCGGTGCCCCCGGCCCGGGTCCGGCTGTCCAAGACAGCCCCGGCCACCGCCTGACACCCACCCCGTCCGGTCGGCGTGACCGCCTTCACGCCAGGTCCCTACCCCTCCCATGCCTGACGACAGGAAGGAACCCGTGATGGCCCGCCCCGCACTCCGCGCCGACGCCGTCCTGGTCCAGGCCGTCATCGCCGGGGCGCTGTCCTTCGCTCACCTCCACGACCTCGCCGCCGCTGCGGGACAGGACGGCTGGAAAGCCTGGGCCTACCCGATCAGCGTCGACCTGCTCCTGGTCGCCGCCTGGCGCCGACTGCGCACCGACGGACCGACCCGGCTGGCCTGGTGTTGGTTCGTCATCGCCCTGGTCGCCTCGCTAGGCGCCAACGTCGCCACCGCCGGCCTCCTCGACCTGCGCGCCGTCCCGGCCTGGCTGCGCATCCTCGTCGCCGCCTGGCCCGCGCTGGCCTTCATGGGCGGCACGCTCCTTGCTCACAGTCCCGGCCAGGCTGAGCCGGAAGCGCCTGCGCGCTCCCACCCTGAAGCCCCGACTGTCGAGGTCGACCAGGAAGAGCGGGCCGCACCCGTGGCGCCCGATGTCGAGGAAACCCCGGCACTTCCCGCCCACGCCTCTCGGCCGGCCCCGGCACCGCCCACGACGGACATCCCGCCCGTCCCGGCCGCGCTCGTCGACCACGCCCGCAAGGTCGCCGACGACCACGAGCAGCGGACCGGCACGCCGATCGACCCCGACACCCTCCGCGCCCGCCTCGGCGTCCCGCCCCAGCTCGCCGCCGCCATCGCCGCCCAGCTCGATTGACCCCGGAAGGAGCCCGACCGTCATGCCTGCCCGCGACCACTTCCACTCCGTGATGCGGATCGGACCGGTGCAGATCGGCACCCACCGCGACCACAACGGACGCACGAAACACGCCGCCGTGTGCACCAACGACCGCTGCGGCTGGTCCGCCGACTACTCCAGCCGGTCCGCCGCTCAGCTCGCCGCCCGTACCCACCGCTGCCGCGTCAACTGACCGGAGGTTCTGTCATGGACGTTCCGCTCTGGCTCGCCTTGCTCTGCGTCGGAGTCCTCGGCGTCAAGCTCATCCGCCCGCCCTGGTGGCTCATCGCCGTACTCCTCCTCGGCGGCTACCTCCTCGCCGACAGCCTCCTGGCCCCCGTCATCGACACCGCCGTCAAGTAAGCCGTACGAGAGGAGAACCCTTCATGCTCCGGCCCAAGCTCCCGACCATGCCCCAGCCGATCACCCCGGCCACACCGCCCGCCACCGTCGTCGAGCCGACCACCATCACGCCCGGCGCCCCGGTCCCGTCGCCAGCTTCCGCCGCGCCGGCACCCTCCCGCCCGGTCCTGCAGCTCACCCCCGGCACCACGCTCGCCCTCGTCAGCGGCGGCACGGCCGTGGTCCTGGTCGTCGGCGCCGTCCTGGTCTCCATGCTCTTGGCGGTCGCCATCACCGGCGCCTCGGTCGCCGTATGCGCGGTCGTCCTGCGCTCGCTGCTCAACGCCGACGGCAAGCGTCGCTGACCGGCCCCCGGGCGGCTCCGATACCGCCAAGCATCCGCCGCCCGGGCGCCGACTCCCTCCGACCCCATGGAACCGAAAGGTAGCTCCCAGAATGCCGCAGCCCATGTGCCCGGCGCCCCGAATCTGCCCGAACTGTGACGGCTTCGCCTCCGCCGCCATCACCACCGGCGGACGCACCTCGCGCGGCCACCTGCGCACCATCACCACCCACTGCCCGGCCTGCCGAGGCACCGGTACCCGCGCCGCCTCCCCCCGCCGCAACCGGGAGGGCGCCCGTGTCTGACGTGCTCGACCCGACAACCCTCGGCGACCTGCTGAGGGTGGCTTCGGCCCCCGACTACCACCGGTGGGAGGACCAGATCCGCCGCACCGGCGGCTGCGCCGACCCCGTACACCTCACGGGCTGGACCATCCACAAGGACAAGACCACCGGCGCCACCCTGCACCACTACACCACCGCCGCTGAGCCCGGCGGACGGCTCCGCGTCGCCTGCGGCAACCGCCGTGCCTCCCGCTGCCCGGCCTGCGCCTGGACCTACGCGGGCGACACCTACCACCTCATCCGCGCCGGCCTCGCCGGAGACGACCGCCGCGACATCCCCACCACCGTCCGGGACCACCCCCGCGTCTTCGCCACGTTCACCGCCCCCTCCTTCGGCCCGGTCCACAACCGCCCCGACCGAGGCGCCTGCCGCTGCGGCACCCGCCACGCCCCGGACGCACCGGAGCTGGGGACCGCCCTCGACCCGGAGACGTACGACTACGCGGGCGCGGTGCTGTTCAACAACCACGCAGGACAGCTCTGGCAGCGCTTCACCAACCGGCTCCGCCGCGAGATCGCCGCCCGCGCCGGCCTCACCCAACGGGAACTGCGCGAGTGCGCCCGCCTCTCCTACGGCAAGGTCGCCGAGTTCCAGAAACGCGGCGCCGTCCACTTCCACGCCGTCATCCGCATCGACGGCCCGGACGGCCCGGACTCCGCCCCGCCGTCCTGGGCGAGCGTGCGGCTCCTCGGCGACGCCATTCGAGCCGCCGCCGCGCACTCCTACACCTCGGTCTCCGTCCCGACTGCCGGAGACCAACCCGCGCGCACCTTCCGCTGGGGCACACAGCTCGACGTACGGCCGGTGAAGGCGTTCGGCGACGGCTCGGACCTGGCCGAACAGGCCGTGGCCTCGTACGTCGCCAAGTACGCGACCAAAGCCGCCGAGAACACAGGCACCCTCGACCGCCGCATCGGCGAACTGGCCGAACTCGACCGTCACGGCGTCCCGGACCACGCCCGCCGACTGATCACCGCGTGCCGCGACCTGGACCCGCTGTACCCGGACCGTCGGCTCTGGGCCTGGGCCCACATGCTCGGCTTCCGCGGCCACTTCTCCAGCAAGAGCCGCCGCTACTCGACGACCCTCGGAGCCTTGCGCCAGGCACGCGCCGATTTCCGCGCCGAGCAGGAGCGCGCGGCTCTCGGCATCGACGACCAGACGCCGGACACCGTGCTCGTCCTGGCCGACTGGCAGTACGCCGGCCACGGCCACACCCCCGGCGAATCCGCCCTCGCCGCCACCATCCACCGTGACCTCCAACGCAACCGTGAAACCGCCCGCGAAGCCCTACGCGGCCAGTTGACCGACGAAAGGGAGTGGTGACATGTCCGCCGAACTGCCGCACCGCTTCCTCACCCCTGATGACCTGGTCGAGATGTTCGAGCTGCCCAGCGTGGAGACGGTCTATCAGTGGCGCCGCAAGCGCACCGGTCCTCGTGGCTTCCGCGTAGGCCGACACCTCCGTTTCGACCCCAACGACGTGCGCGCCTGGGTGGACTCTCAGCTCGGGGAGGCTGCCTGATGGCCGGCCACGTCCAAGACCGCTGGTACCGCACCGAGGCCGGCCCGGACGGCAAGACGCGCAGGATCAAGACCGACCGCCACGGCACCGGGATGCGTTACCGCGCCCGCTACATCGGCCCGGACGGGACCGAGAAGTCGAAGAGCTTCCCGGACAAGCAGAAGCGGTTAGCCGACGCCTGGCTGACCAACGTCGAGGCCGATATGGCACGCGGCCAGTACATCGACCCGAAAGCCGCCCGTGTCACGTTCCGCGAGTACGCCGAACGCTGGCTCTCCGCCCTGACGACCGACCTCACCAGCCGGGCCGCCGTGGAAGGCAGGCTCCGCCTTCACGCCCTGCCGTACCTCGGCTCTCGCCCTATCGGCTCCTTCCAAGCCGAGCACATCCGCGACTGGAATCGCCAGCTCGAAGACGCCGTGGCGTCGGCGCAGTACCGGCGCCTCATCTTCGACGCCGTTTCCTCAGTGCTGAGCGCGGCCGTGGATGACCGGCTCCTGGCCTCGAATCCCTGCCGGGTCCGATCAGTCAAGGCGCCCCGTCCGGCGCCCTCACGCGTTCGGCCCTGGACGGCTGAGCAGGTGTTCGGCGTACGGGCGGGCCTTCCTGACCGCTACCAGGCCACGGTCGATGTGGGTGCCGGGTGTGGTCTGCGGCAGGGTGAGATCTTCGGACTTGCCGACGACGATATCGGCGACCTCGGCTGGCTGTATGTGCGTCAGCAGGTCAAGAAAGTCCGCGGAGTACTCGTCTTCGCTCCGCCCAAGCGCGGCAAGCTCCGCGACGTTCCTCTTGATCCCGAGGTGTCGACCGCTCTCCGCGAGCACATGGAGCGCTTCCCACCCGTCGAGGTGACCTTGCCCTGGTTGACGCCGACCGGTCCGAAGGTCACGCACCGGCTCGTCTTCACGAGCGGTATCGGCTCAGCCATCTGGAGCCAGGCGTTCAACGACCAAGCGTGGAAGCCCGCTCTCGCTTCCGCCGGCATCATCCCGATCCCTGAGAAGGGCAAGCGCTACGCCGCCGCCCGCGAGCACGGTATGCACGCGCTCCGGCACTTCTACGCCTCGGTCCTCCTAGACGCCGGGGAAAGCATCAAGGCCCTGAGTCTCTACCTCGGCCACAGCGATCCGGGGTTCACCCTCCGGGTCTACACGCACCTCATGCCGTCCAGCGAGACGCGGACCCGGAAAGCCATCTCCGCGATGTACCGGGCCGCCGGTCACGCCCACCACGGCCCAGAGACGCCGCACGGCCCACAGACGGCCCACGCCGCCTGACACGGCCCCTCATCGGCGAGGAAACCGCTGGTGAGGGGCCTTTTCATGCCCTCGCGCGGTAAGTAACACCCCATCTTGCCGCACCGCCACCCCTGGGAGGAAATACGTTCCCGGCGGGGGCGCTGACCTGGGGTTTCCTACTCGTCCCCTGCGGGTCGCCGCTTGACTCGCCCCCGCGGTGCGCCGGAAGGGGCCAGTCGGGACGGGGTCAGTTTCCCGCCGTGGTGTTCCTGCGGCGCAGGACGTACAGGGTGGTGCCGCCGACCGTCAGGAGGGTCAGGGCCGTGGCGGTGAGGAACGGGGTGAGGTCGGAGGTGCCGGTTTCGGCGAGGTTGGCTTCCGCGGCGGCGCCGCCGGCCGTGACGGGGGTGGGCTCGACCACCGTCTGGGTGGTGACGTCGGCGAGGGTGTCGGACTCGGTGCGGCAGTCGAGGATGCCGGTGAAGCGGTGTTCGAAGCCGTCGGGGCCGCGCACCGTGAGGTCGTAGGGCTGGTCCTCCTGGACGGGGACGGAGATCGTCCGGGTCCGGTCGGGCGCGATGCGGTGGCGGGTGTCCAGGAGGTCGAAGGCGAACGTCTCGTCGCCCTTGTTGGCCGCGGTGATGTCCAGGCTGCCCTCGGCGCAGTTCTTCGCTGCGGACAGCGCGGGTATCGGTCCTTGTTCCGCCCAGGTCGCGCCGGCCGTCGCGGAGACCGTCGACTCGCTGGAGCCGGCCAGGATCTGCGTCTGGCTGCGGCTCTCGGAGGCGAAGGCCCGGCCGACCGGCACCGTCGTGGACGCCTGCACGGTCAGCGCCGCCGTCCCGGCCGCGGCGTCCTCGGGTACGTCGAAGTAGATCCGGCCGCCGTCGGGGACCTCCGTGACCTCCTCGCCCTCGCGGTCGACGATCCGCACCCCGCTGGTGACGGCGTCCGCCGGCGGGCTCACCGTCGCCCGGCCGGCGTTGGTGCGCACCGTGACCGGGCCGATCCGCTCCCCCGGGTGTCCGGAGAGGGAGGGCGGATCGAGGGTGAGCGACGCGGCGGGCTCGGCCAGCGGACGGGCGTTCTTCTCCAGGTAGTCCGCGAGCCGCTCGGCCTGCGGGTCCACGGCCGTCACGTCGGCGTGGTCCGAGTAGCGCCAGATGGCCACCTGCGTCCCGGCCGCCGCGTCCTGCCGGGTGAGGCCGCCCTTCACGCCCGCCTTCTTCGCGAGCGCCGCGAGGTCGTCGACCTGCGGGTAGGAGTTCCGCAGTATCCAGCGGACCCGGCCCGCGTCCTTGTTGGTGCCCAGCGAGGTGCCGCTCCAGGGGGTCTCCTGGTACTTGGCGTCCTTCTGGGTGGGGTTGAGGATGTCGACGCAGTACGTCTGCAGCATGCCGCCGCCCTCGACCGACATCTCGAACAGGCCGGCCGGGACCTCCCGGTCCCCGTCCTCGCCGTGGATCACCGCGTCGCCGTACGTCTTCAGGCCGCCCATGGTGGCCGTCGCCCCGCCCTGTCTCTGCGCCGTGCCCTCGGCGGCGGCCCGGCCCGCGCCGGACATCACCACGGTGGCGGCGAGCACCGACACCAGCGTCGCGGCGGCGAGTCGCGCCGTTCCTCGGCCGGGCACGGTCAGGTCTGAGAGGACAGCGAGCACCAAATTCCCTTTCGAGCGGGACCTGTTGATGTGGGGGGCACGGTCCCACCAGCAGAATCAGCGGCCCCACGGGGCCTGTTCGGCATCCTAAGGACGTGGTGCGCCGCGCCCTTTCCCCGGGAGCGGTCCGATCACCGATCCGAATCGGAATCGTTATCGCCGGACCGGCCGCGAGCAGGTCTTGTCGACAAATCTCCGGGGATCTCTCGGGATCAACGACGTGGACCCGTCGATAAGCCGTGCCGCACCGGTACGTCTTCGGCGTCGCCTCAAGTGACGGCGACCGGCTCCGGCCGCCCTTCCGCCTCGGCCTCCGCCTCCGCCTCCGCCTCGGCCTCCGGGTCCGCGGGGTTCGTCCCGTCCGCCGGTGTCTCCCAGTCGGGTTCCGGGCGCGGGGGCCGGGCCGCCGTGTCCGGCCGGCCGGTCCGGCGGAAGGCCGATGTGCCCCGGGCGAGGTCGTGGCCGATGGCGACCGCGTCGATGTCCGCCGAGGTCCAGCTCTGTCCGTCGCGCACGTCGGTGCGGACCTTGAGCCGGCCCTGCACGATGACGGGTTCGCCCACCTCCAGCGAGGAGGCCGCGTTGGTGGCGAGCTGGCGGTTGGCCCACACCGTGAAGAAGTTGGTGTGGCCGTCGGCCCAGGTGTTCTTCTCCCGGTCCCAGTAGCGCGAGGTGACCGCCAGCCGGAACCGCGCCGACGGGCCGTTCGCCAGCTCCCGGTACACCGGCCGGGTCGCCACGTTCCCCACCGCACACATCATGGTCTCGTTCATCGTCGTCAGCCCCTCCCGTGCCGCCGGGTCCGTCCCGTACGGCTGTGGCGGCCGCGTCCTGGCGGTCGCCGTCAGGCCAGACTGCCCGCGCCGGACCGGACCCGCCGGGCGCTGTGGACCACCGCCGCCCTGTGGACAACTCGGCCACCCGGACGGGTGATCCCCCACCGGCGAGGACCCGCCGACGCCCCGTCGCCCCGCCGACGCCCCGTCGCCCCGCCGACGCCCCCGTCACCCCACCGTGCCCCCGCCCCCGTCTCACCCCACCGGCGCCCCCGCCCCCGTCACCCGCCCGTACTGCTCCCGCACCTCCCGGTACCGCAGCAACTCCGCCGCGACCGGGTCGAGTACGCGGGCCCGGCCGCACCCGGCCGCCGCCTCCCGCAGCCGGCGTTCCGCCTCGTGGCCGTAGCGCCGGGCCGGGCCGCGGGCGGCCAGCTTGCAGCTCCACTCGATGAGCGGCCCCCCGACGATCCCGCAGAGCATCAGCAGCACCGGCACCCCGAGGTTCGGCGGGAGCAGGCCGACGATCTGGCCGAGCAGCCACAGGCCCCCGACCACCTGGAGCAGGGTCATGCCGGCCTGGGCCAGCACCGCCATCGGCCACCACCCGGGCCGCGGCGGACGCCCCGGCGGCAGTCCCGCACGCGCGGCCAGCTCATCCAGCGCCTCCGGCAGTCCCTGGGAGCCGCGTACGGCCGCCTCGCGCACCGCCTGCGCCCAGGGCGCGGGCAGCCCCGTGGACGCCCGGTCGGCGACCGTGCGCACCGCCTGTTCGACGCGCTGGCGTGCGGTGGCCTCCTCGTCGGCCTGGGTGCGCCGCGGAAGCCGCCCGGTGGGGGACTCGCCCCGCTGGTGGTACCAGCGCCACAGCCGCAGCCAGGGCGTGCCGCACGCGCGGTTGGCGTTGCGCAGCCAGGCGCGTTCGGCCGCGTCGCCCGCCGCCGTGGCGCCCACCGCGTCCGCCAGGCGGTCGGTGAACTCCTCCCGGGCCTCCTCGCTGAGCCCGGGGCGCCGCCCGGTGACGTAGACGGGGCGCAGCCGCCAGGCGGCGGCGTCCACGTCGGCGGCGACGCGCCGCGCGGGCGCCTGCCGCTCCGCCACGAACTGGCCGAGCGCCTCGCGCAGGTCGCCTACCCCGTCCCCGGTGAGCGCGGACAGGGACATGACGGTGGCGCCGGGTTCGCCGTACTCGCCGAGCGCGATGCCGTCCTCGTCGAGGAGGCGCCGCAGGTCGTCGAGGACCTGTTCGGCGGCCTCGCCGGGCAGCCGGTCGATCTGGTTGAGGACGACGAAGGTGACCTCGGCGTGGCCCGCCATGGGCCGCAGATAGCGTTCGTGGAGCATGGCGTCGGCGTACTTCTCGGGGTCGACGACCCAGATGACGGCGTCCACGAGGGCCAGCACGCGGTCCACCTGTTCGCGGTGCTGTACGGCGGCGGAGTCGTGGTCGGGCAGGTCGACGAGGACGAGTCCGCGCAGCCGGGGGTCGGCGTCCGGGGGCTGAACGGGGCGCCGGCGCAGCCGTCCCGGGATGCCGAGCCGGTCCAGCAGGGTGGCGGCGCCGTCGCTCCAACTGCACGCGATGGGGGCCGCGGTGGTCGGGCGGCGGACGCCGGTCTCGGAGATGTTGACGCCGGCCAGGGCGTTGAACAACTGGGACTTGCCGCTGCCGGTGGCGCCCGCGAGGGCGACGACGGTGTGCTGTCCGGAGAGCCGGCGCCGGGCGGCGGCCTCGTCCAGGACCCGGCCCGCCTCCGCGAGGGTCCGGCTGTCGAGCCGGGTGCGGGAGAGCCCGACCAGTTCGCGCAGCGCGTCCAGGCGGGACCTGAGGGGGCCGTCGTACGCCAGGGGAGTCACCGGCACGGGGCCGAGGGCGGCGGGCCGGGTCTCGACGGCGGGGAACGGCTCGCCGCCGGTCTCGTTCACCCGGCGGGCGATCAGTCCGTCGTCCCAGGCGTCCTCGTCGTCGGCCGGGGGTCCGCCGTCCGGAGGTCCGTCAGCCGGGGATTCGTCGGCCGAAGGTCCGTCGGCCGGGGCTCCGTCGGCCGACCGGGGGCGCCGGCCCGGCTCGCTCCCCGGGCGGTTCCCGGCGTTCGCAGAGTTCCCGGCGTTCGCAGAGTTCGCGGAGTTCGCCGAGTTCGCGGTGGGCTCGCGGCGCGCGAAGCCCTTGCGGCCCCTGCGGCTCCCGCGTCCGTCGGCGGGTCCGTCGCCGTTCCCCGTGGGGTCGGTGTGCTCGGTGGGGTCCTGGTCAGTGACGGCGGTCACCGGTCACCTCTCCTTCTGCAGTACGGACAGCGCGGCGATGAGTTCGGCCTGCGGTTCGGGGTGCACCTCCAGGGCGTCGAGGGGGGCGAGGCGGCGCTCGCGCTCCCGGTGCATGATCCGGTCGACGTGTTCGGCCAGGAGCCGTCCGCCCCGGTCGCGCAGCCGCAGCGCGCCGTGGGCGCCGATCCGCTCGGCGAGGGACTCCCCCGCGGTGCGTCCCCGGCGTCCGCCGAGCAGCGCGGTGGCGACCAGGGCGGCGACCACCCCGGGGTCGGGGGCCAGGCTCCGGTCGAGTGCGCCCGTCTCCTCCTCGGCGTACTCCTCCAGTTCGCGCCGCCACCGCCGTACGGCCATCCCGATGCGGTGCTCGGCGTCGTCCGGGGCCGGGTCGCGGGCGGTGAGGCCGGGGGCGGCGGCGGCCGGTTCGCGGCGCCATGCCTCGTCGACGCGTTCGTCGGCGGCGGTCACGGCGCACAGCAGGAGGGTGCCGAGGCTCTCCACCAGGGAGTCGAGGAGTTCCTCGGCGTCGCAGTCCAGCGGGAAGGCCCGCCAGCGCTTGAGGGCGTCCCCGGCGAGCACCGCGCCCGCCTGGAGGCGGCCCCGCACGCGCGTGTGCTCGCTGTCGTAGGCGCCGTCCACGGCGGCGGTGAGCCGCAGGGCGGCGGCGTACTGGGCGGCGGCGGCGCTCGCCAGTCCGGGCATCCGGGACTTCAGGGAGTCGAGGAGGCCGTAGGCGGTACGGGCCATCACGTGCTGCCGGGCGCCGGGGTCCTGGGCGCGGTGGACGAGCCAGGTCCGCAGGGGGGCCACGGCGGTGGCGGGCAGCAGTCCGCCGCCCCACGCGGACTCGGGCAGCTCGGGGACGGTGAACCGGGGGACGTCGCCGAGCCCGGCCTTGGTGAGCAGGGCGGCGTACTGCCGCGACACCTCGGTCACCACCTGGTGGGGCACCCGGTCCAGGACGGTGACCAGGGTGGCGTCGTACTCCTTGGCGGTGCGCAGCAGGTGCCAGGGGACGGCGTCGGCGTACCGGGCGGCGGTGGTGACCATCACCCAGATGTCGGCGGCGCAGATCAGCTCGGCGGCCAGGACGCGGTTGTCGGCGACCAGGGAGTCGATGTCGGGTGCGTCCAGGAGGGCGAGGCCGGGCGGCAGGGTGTCGGCGGTCTCGACGCGCAGGACGCGGGCCGCGTTCTCGCCGGGCAGCAGCAGGTCCTCGCCGGGTTCCTGGTGGGGCACCCACACGCGCGTGAGGTCGGGCAGGACGCGCATGCCGCTGAACCAGTGGTGGTCCTCCGGGTGGCAGACCAGGACCGGGGTCCGGGTGGTCGGCCGCAGGACGCCGGCCTCGCTGACGCGCCTGCCCACCAGGGAGTTGACCAGCGTGGACTTCCCCGCCCCGGTGGAGCCTCCCACGACGGCGAGCAGGGGCGCGTCGGGTTCTCTGAGCCGGGGCACCAGGTAGTCGTCGAGCTGGGCGAGCAGCTCGTCGCGGTTGGCACGCGCGCGTGGCGCCCCCGCGAGGGGCAGCGGGAAGCGTGCGGCCGCGACACGGTCGCGCAGGGCGGAGAGTGCGTCGAGAAGCTGAGGCCGTACGTCCAAGGTCACCACATGCGAAGAATGCCCAATTTTAGGGGAATTCTGAAGCATATGAGCATGTCTGCGCGCCGACCGGACACTTGGGACGCAAGGGATGACGGGGGCGAGAACACAGGCCAGGCATAACGAGTGCACAACACCCGATGCGGGAGCCGTCAAAAGCGATGCGGGATTCGCACCTACCTGCGATTATCAGGACCGCTTCACCGAACCTCCACATCGAGCCACGGAGGGGAGGCACCAGGGACGAGGAGCGGGGAGCCCTATCCTTGTCTCCGGCAACGTCACGGATCGGCCCACACCCGGGCACCGAAGACCGAGGCCACCACACCTGGCCCCCGTAGCTCAGTGGATAGAGCAGGCGCCTTCTAAGCGCTTGGCCGCAGGTTCGAGTCCTGCCGGGGGCGCCACCGACCCGTCGCGGAGGCCCGCGACGCTCGGCGGAAGCGTTCCCCGCGAGCGTCGCCTCGACGGCGACTTCCCGCCATTCCCCGCGAGCACCGCACGGACGGCAACTCCCCCGCGACCCCCTTCTCCGCGCCCTCCGCGCTCTCCGCGCCCCGCGCTCTCGCGATACCCGGCCAGAGGGCGGCACCCTGCGAGCCGAATGGGTCCAACACTCATCTCGAAAGAGTGAGACCGCCCTTTTTGACCCAATTCGCCCCGCTTTCGCGGCTAGCATCACCGCGCAAGCCTGTCCCATGCAGGGGACGGGTTCGACCGCTGAACCCGGAGAAAAAATGATCAAGAAGTTTCTGACGTGCGCGGCCGTCGCCGCGGCCGCCGTCGCGCTGGGCGCCGGAAGTGCCGCCGCGACCGACGACGAGGGTCACGACCGCCTCGTCGCCGCCGAGAAGACCAGCGGGACCTTCGAAGCCCTGAGGACGTCTTCCGGCACCGGCATCTACGAAGGTTCCCTGAGCCACGAGGCGTTCATCAGCGTCACCGACTGACCGCGGGGTCCGTTCGCTTCCGGATCGCGCTGAAGAAAAAGCCTGAGGCCCCTCGATCACATGATCAGGGGCCTCAGACCTTTTCCGCACATACACCCGCTAGTGGTGTGGCGAGCCGTAGCGCACTACGTCGGGGCCGCTCCAGGAGCGACGGCCCCGACGTCAGCAGTAGAGCCTGCCTCATCTACCGCGTTCAGTCGATGACAGCTCCGAGGATGGGGAGGGCCGGCGCAGCGGAGTCGTCGCTGACCTTCGACTTCTGACGGATCTCGTTGCACTGGAACGTGCGGGACTCGTCCAGGATCTCGATGGTCAGGATGTCGACGTCCTGGATCGTGGGGCAGATGTCACGGATGACCTCGATGTTCTGCGAGTAGTGGCCGTGCACCTCTTCGTCGGCCATGGCCGGCGAGACCGCCACGCCGGTAGCAGCCAGCGTCAGCATCGAACCGGCGAGAACCTTCTTGGCGTTCATTCGTGTTGCCTTCCTTGTGCGTGATAACCGCGGCACATAGTGGCGAGTGCCGACAGCCTACTAACCAACTTCATACCCGTCGGGTTCCGCGCCGCGACCCCGATTCATCCACTTGCAGCAATGGGCGGCCGGGTCGTTTCCGTGAATCGACATGGAAAAAGGCCCCGAACCGCGCGGCTGGTCGCACAGTTCGGGGCGCTTTACCTCTGCGAGGTTATTCCGCGGAAACCAGGTGAGCGGTTTCCCGAAATCAGTCGTTGACGACCTGTCCGAGGAGCGGCAGGGCCGGGGCGGACGAGCTGTCGATCACCTTCGACTTCTGGCGGATCTCGTTGCACTGGAACGCACGGGCCTCGTCCAGAAGCTCGATGGTCAGGATGTCGACGTCCTGGATCGTGGGGCAGATGTCGCGGATGATCTCGATGCTCTGCGAGTTGTGGCCGTGCACCTCTTCGTCGGCCATGGCCGGCGAGACCGCCACGCCGGTAGCAGCCAGCGTCAGCATCGAACCGGCGAGAACCTTCTTGGCGTTCATTCGTGTTGCCTTCCTTGTGCGTGAATCCGCGACACCTAGTGGTGAGTGCCGACAGCCCATTAACCGAGCGCGCGCTCCCGGAGTTTCGTCGTCGGCCCCCGGTTCATCCGCTTGCAGCAATGGCCGGGTCCGGGGCGGGGTGCGGCTGTTCCATCGGACAAGCGTGACGATCGCGGGACCGGCCGGGCGCAGCACGAGGCCCCGGTGCGGTGCGAATGAATCGCACAGCATCGGGGCCCAGGGAAAAGCGGTGCTGAGACCTAGTTCCTGACGACTCCGAGGATCGGCAGGGCCGGGGCCGACGAGCTGTCGGTCACCTTCGACCCCTCGCGGACGTGGTTGCACTGGAACGCACGGGCCTCGTCCAGAAGCTCGATGGTCAGGACGTCGATGTCCTGAATGGTGGGGCAGATGTCGCGGATGATCTCGATGTTCTGCGAGTAGTTGCCGTGCACCTCTTCGTCAGCCATGGCCGGCGTGGCAGCGAGCCCGGTGGCGGTCAAGGTCAGCATGGACCCCGCGACGATCCTCTTCATATCCATGGTGTTTACCTTCCTGACGTATGGCGACGCCGTCCGATGAAGACGGCAGCACTATCGCTAACCGTTTCTCCGCTTCGACGTTTCTCCCGGTGTTCGGCAATCACCCGAACACCGGATTCGTGTGACTGACGGTGGGAACGCGGCTCAGACGAGACGCAGGGCCTCGCCCGCCTGCGGAAGGAGTTGCCGGGCGCCGGCTCCGCCGGCCTGCGCGACCAGGCTCGCCGGCTGCCCCAGCGTTCCCACGACCACCTCGCTCAGCCGGTCGGGGGAGACACCCGGAACGCTGTTCAGGGTGGACGCGTCGGCGACGTCCACGGCGTGGGCGGTTCCTGTCGCCGCCCACCCCAGTGCCGTCGCCGCCAGAATGCCCGCGGTAAGGGATCGTCGCATGTCGAGTCCTTCGAGTGGAGTGGTGGACGGGTGGACCGCTGGTGTCAGCGGCGCAGGCGGGTGACGGGGACCATGCAGTGGGAGCTGGCCGACCGGAGGTGGTCGTCGGTGAGGAAGGAGCGCAACTGCTCCGGAGTCACGTCCTCGCCCGGAGCGACGTGCGGCCACGGGCGGGTCAGGCAGATCAGACGGACGGTGCCGTTGCGGTGCGCGGCGTCCTGCCAGGCCGCCGGGACCGGGCACTGCACCTGGAGGAACGGCATGGTGAGCACGGCCTGTTCGGCCTCCACCAGCAAGGTGATGGCGGTCCTGGCCTCCTGTGTCAGTTCGACCAGCTCACCGGTCACCGGCAGGCCGATCCTCTCCAGGTGGGCGCGCATCGTCTGTTCCCCGGCCCCGGGTCCGTCGACGCCGTCACCGAGCGAGTACACCGTGAGGAACGGCAGCCGGGGGGTCTCGGTGGTGGGGACGCTGGACCACGGGACGATGGTGAGGGTTCCCAGACGGGAGCCCCGCGGCTTTTCGGGTGCGGTGGTCGAAGAGGTCATGGGGCCGGATGCTAGTGGCGCCTCGGGGGGTTTTCCGGAGCCTTTCCACCCGTTTGGGCCAGGCCGGTGCCCGCATTCACCTTTCCGTGTCAGTCCCCCGCAGCACGCCCGCGCCCGGGTCATCCGTAGCGGTAGATGCCGCTGTGGTCCTCCAGTTCGTCCGGGGTCACGTCCCACGGCGGGAGCTTCTCGTGCCGGGCGACGATCCGTCCGTGCTGGGAGCTGTCCCGGCCGGGCGGCTGGGCGGGCAGGTAGCGGGCGCCGGGGTGGCGGCGCTGCCAGCGGGACCACTGCAGGTCGATGAAGGCGTGCACCAGCCAGAAGACCGGGTCGTTGACCGCGGCGCCGCCGGTCATGGCGCCGCCGACCCAGCGGTGCACCCGGTTGTGGTTGCGCCACGAGGCGCTGCCCCGGCCGGGGCCCCATCCCTCCAGCTTGTTGCGGAAACCCTTGGCCGCCGTCGAGTCCCAGGGGTGGGCGTCGTAGACCGGGTCGGCCAGCGCGCTCTCCAGGTCCTGCCGGGTGGGCAGGGCGATCGGGGCGCGGGGGCGGCCGAGGTCCCGGGTGAGGTACTCGGTGTCGGTCACGTTCTCGTTGAGGGTCCACTTGCCCCCGGCGTGGGCGAACGGACCCGTGGTCACCCGGAGATCGGAGCGCCGCCCGGTGCCGCCGAGCAGGTCCGCGGTCCAGGGCGCGGCGGTGGCGGAGCGGTCCTTGGTCCAGTCCCAGTACGGCACCGACACCGACGGGTCCACCCGGCGCAGCGCCCGTTCCAGCTCCAGCAGGAACCGGCGGTGCCAGGGCAGGAAGGACGGTGCCATGTGGGCCGTACGCAGGCCGTCCTCGCCGTCCGGGACGTAGTACGCGACGTGGATGCGTACGAACTCGTCGTACTCGCCGCGGCGTTTCAGCTCCAGCAGCGCCTTGACGAACCGGCTCCGCTCGGTGCGGGTGAGGGTGCTGACGTCCTTACGCCGGTACGCCATGGTGTCCTCCCTGGTGTCCGTGGCCGCCGTGGACCGTGGTGGTGCGCAGGCGCTGTCCGGGACCCAGTTCGTCGACGGCCGCGCGGGCCGCGGCGAGCGGGGTGGGGTACGACCCGTAGTGGTCGACCGTGCTCAGCCAGGTGCCGTCGGCGCGGCGCATGAGGGGCAGCGGACGTCCGTCGACGGTGACGTGCCAGCCTCCGGCCGGGGCCGCGGCGCCCTGGACGCGGCGCCCGCGGTAGTGCTCGTCGAAGGCGCCGCGGTCGTGCTCGTCGGAGGCGCCGCCCCCGGGCGGGGCGGCGGCGGCCAGGGAGGTGAGCGGCAGGGCGAGGGCGGGGGCGAGCAGCCCGCGCACCACGCTCCGCCGGGTGGCGGCCGGGGGTCCGCCGCGCTCGCGGCCGGCCGGTTGGCGTCCTGTGTTCCGCGGAGTTCCGCCCGCGCTGACGACCATGTCTGACTCCTCGTCCGGCCCGGTGCTGCCGGGTGCCGGGGTAGTACGGGGATACGGCGGGGGGACGGCCGGCCGGTCGCCGGCGTCCGTGGGCATCAGCCCGTCAGCGGCAGGCCGCCGAGCAGCCCGCCCACCGGGTCCGGCCGGACGCCGATGCCCTTCAGGGTGTCCAGCACGGTCTTCCTGCTCGCCGGGTTGTCGGGGCCGAGCACCTCCGGCCGGTGGCGGAGCGGGACGACCTGGACGGGGCTCTCGGCCACTGTGTCCAGGGGGCCGTCGAGGCCGGCGGACCGCAGTCCGGTGCCGGCGGGTTCCTGGGCGAACGCGGGTGCGGCCGTGCCCGCCAGGACGACGGACCCGAGGACGACTGCGGCGGCCTTGAGGGGCTTCATCGCGTTCCTTTCTCGGCGATCTGGTGTCGCCAGGAGGGGAGCTGCCGCCGTGCCTAACGACCCCGGCGCGGAGCGGAAACCCCGCACTCGGGGGATTCCCGGCCACGAAGCGGGCCGCCGCACCCGCCCTTGCTGGGCGGGTGCGGCGGCCGGAGGAGGCGGGGCGGTGTGTCAGGCGCGGTCGTCCACCGCCGAGCCGGACAGGACGGCGGTGAGGGCGTCGGTCATGCTCCGCGTCAGGTCGGAGACGGCCGTGTCGACCTGCCGCATCCCGCCGGACAGGCCCGCGTCGACCAGGGTGTCGATGTCCGAGCGCAGCCGGTCCCGTACGGCGGTGTCGGCGGCCGGGTCGTCCGGCGCGAGGGAGGGCCGGGCGGGCAGGGTGGTGACGGGCGCGGCGGCGTCCGGCCCGTTCGGCCGGCCGCCGGGGGCGAAGCCGCCCCAGCCCTCGTCGGCGTCGCAGTTCTCGTCGGCGTCATCGTCGTCGGCGTCGTCGTCCTGGTCGACGTCGCCCTCGTCCGCGTCGCCCTCGTCCGCGTCGTCCGGGTAGGTGGTGAGGGAAGTCGTCCTGGACGCCTCGGCCTTGGCGAGGGCCTCCTCGACGGCCGCGTTCAGCAGGTCCGCCTCCTGGGACGTGAGCCGCCCCTCGTCCCCCCTCGTCATGGTGCCGAGCAGCTCGGTGACCGGCCGGAGGTAATCGCCCACGGCGCCGAGGACTTGCGCCCGGTCGTCCGGTTCGCCGGCCCCGGGGCCGGGTGCGTGCGCCGCCGCTCCCGCGCGCTCCCGGGGGGCGTCGCCGTCGGCCGCCATCGCCACCGGCCCGGTGAGCCCGAGCAGGAAGGTCGCGCAGAGTACGGAGGTGGCGGTTCGCCGTGCGGGCAGGCGCATGAGGAGGGTCCTTTCGGGGGCGCGTAGATCTTGTGCCCACGGTGGAAGCGGTCCCCGCGCTCCGCAACCCAACCGCCACCCACCACCACCGAGGTTCCCCCGCCCCCACGGCATCTCCGCTGGTAAGACGGCCTGTCGACGCTCACCCGCCGGGCCGTCGGCCGCGCCCTCCATTCGGCGCAGCGCCGTCCGCCCGGCCGGGGACGCGGGGCGGCGTCAGCGGCACTTGTTGCCGAACGCCGGGTTCAGCAGCCCCACGAGGTTGACGGTGTTGCCGCAGACGTTGACCGGGACGGCGACCGGGGTCTGCAGGACGTTGCCCGACGACTCGCCGTGGGAGCCGGTGGTCACGGCCCGCGCGCCGGCGCCGCCACCGCCGTGGGCGACGGCGGCACCGGCGGTGCCCGTCAGCGTGGTGGCGGCGACGGAGGTCAGGACAAGGACCCGCGTGATACGCGACATGAAGGGGTGCTCCTCGAAGTCGGCACGGACATCCGGACGAAATGCCCGGTGCAGTGTGAACGCGAGCCGCGCACCCGGGTTGTGCGCCGGTGGAGTGAAGCCCCGGGCTACGCGCTTTGGCCCATCCGACACACTTATCCGTTCTCTCCTCGTTAGTTGCTTTTGGGGTTAGAGTTCCGGCCATTCGACGCCCCCTCGTGCCACCGCAGTGAGGCGCGTTCCCGCCCGTCCCGAGCACCGCCCGTGAGCGAGGAAACCGCGCATGGACCTGTCAGCAACCGATCCCCGGCCGCGCGTCCTGCACATCACCCAGCCGGTGGACGGCGGAGTCGCCCGGGTGGTGGCGGACCTGACGCGGGCTCAGCTCGCCGCCGGCCTGCGGGTCACGGTCGCCTGTCCCGACGGCGCCCTCGCCGCCGCGCTGCGCTCGCTGGGCGCCGACGTCCGGCGGTGGGAGGCCACGCGCCCGCCGGGGCCGTCGCTGGGCGCGGAGGTACGGCGGCTCGGGCAGGTCGTGGCGGACGTACGGCCCGATCTGGTGCACGCGCACAGCGCGAAGGCCGGGCTGGCCGGGCGGCTCGCCGTCCGGGGGCGCGTCCCCACCGTGTTCCAGCCGCACGCCTGGTCCTTCGAGGCGGTCGGCGGCACCGCCGCGGTGCTCGCGCGGGCCTGGGAACGGCGGGGGGCGCGGTGGGCGGCCCGGGTGCTGTGCGTCAGCGAGGCGGAGCGCCGTACCGGCGTCCGGGCCGGGGTGCGCGCCCGGTGGGCGGTGATCCCCAACGGCGTCGACCCGGACCGCTTCCGTCCCGCCGCGCCCTCCGGCCACACGGCGGGCCCGCCCGCGCCCCTGGTGGTCTGCGTCGGGCGGCTGTGCCCGCAGAAGGGCCAGGACGTGCTGCTGGCGGCCTGGGGGCGGGTCCTGGGCCGGGTGCCGGGGGCGCGGCTGGTGCTGGTCGGCGACGGGCCGGACCGGGAGCGGCTGCGGGCCCTCGCGCCGCGCTCCGTACGGTTCGCCGGGCCGGTCACGGACCCCGGGCCCTGGTACCGGGCCGCCGACCTGGTCGTCCTGCCCTCGCGCTGGGAGGGCATGGCGCTGGCCCCGCTGGAGGCGATGGCCTGCGGCCGGCCGGTGGTGGTGACCGACGTGGCCGGTGCCCGGGAGGCCCTGCCGGCGGCGGCCCTGCCGCACTGCGTCGTACCGGCGCGGCAACCGGCGGCGCTCGCCGAAGCGGTCGCCGGGCTGCTGGCCGACCCGGCGCTGCGCGCGTCGCTCGGCCGCCTCGGCCGGACGCACGTCCGACAAGAGCGGGACGTACGGCGGACGGCGGGGGCCGTCACGGCGCTGTACCGCGAACTGCTCGGCGGCGCGCCGCCCGCCCGGCAGCGGTCCGCCGCGCCCACCGAGTCCTACAGGGAGTGCCTCCACTCGTGACCGCGGAAAGCACCGTGCCCGGCCCCGCCGGGCAGCCACACGACCTAGGACGGCACCCGGTCTCGGTCCTGCCGCCGCGCCCCGCGCCCGCCCCGGCGCTCCCCGCCGGACGTCCGGCCGCCCGGCCCGCCGGCCCGTTGCCGCTGCTGGCCGCGGACGGCACCGCCGCCCTGGCGGCCGGGCTGGCGCTGCCCGGCGTGCCCGGACGGCCGCTGTTCGCGGCCCTGCTGGTGGCCGTCTCGCTGCTGCTGGCCCCGCGCCGGGTACGGCGGCTGCCGGCCGTCCTGGACGAACTGCCCGCCGTCGGCGGCCGGATCGCCGTGGCCTGGCTGGCGCTGGCGGCCCTGGCGGCGGCCTGCGACCCCCGGTACGCGCTGTCCGCGCCCGCCTTGCTCGCGGGGTTCGCGGTCCAGACGGCGGTGGCCTGCGCGGGGCGTGGCGCCGTGCACCGGCGGCGTCGCGCGGCGCTGCTGAGCCGCCCGCACGCCGCCCTCGTCGTCGGACCGGCCGCGACCGCGCGGCGGGTGGCCGCCGCCGTGCTGCGCCACCCGGGGTGCGGGCTGCGGCCGGTGGGGATCGTGGCCGCCGACGCGGACGGCACCGGGCCGCTGCCCGTGCTGGCCACGGACGCGGAGGTGCAGCGGGCCGTCGTACGGCACGGCGTCCGGGACGTCCTGGCCGTGCACCCCGTCGCGCGGGTGCGGCACGCGGCGCTGCTGCGGGCGCTGGCCGCGGCGGGCTGCACGGTCTGGGACCTCGACGCCGACTCCCCCGCGGCCCCCGGACCCGAGGTGATCGCCGGGTTCACCGGCCGGCGACTGGGCCCGGGGCAGGTGCGGCCCGGCGCGGCCAAGCGGGCGCTGGACGTGGTGGTGTCGGGGGCGCTGCTGCTGCTGGCCGGCCCGCTGCTGCTGGCCTGCGCGGTGGTACTGCGGGTCAGCGACGGACCGGGGGTGGTCTTCCGGCAGGAGCGGGTCGGGCAGGGCGGCAGGCCGTTCACGCTGCTGAAGTTCCGCACCCACCGCCCGGCCGACGCGCACGAGTCGGCGACCCGGTGGAGCGTGGCGGACGAGCACCGGATGACCTGGTTCTGCCGGTTCCTGCGCCGCACCTCGCTGGACGAGCTGCTCCAGTTGTGGAACGTCTTCCGGGGCGACATGAGCCTGGTCGGGCCGCGTCCGGAACGTCCGTACTTCGTCGCCAAGTTCAGCCAGGCCCACCCCGGTTACGCCGCCCGCCACCGGATGCCGGCCGGGATCACCGGGCTGGCGCAGGTCCACGGGCTGCGCGGGGACACCTCCATCGAGGACCGGGCCCGCTTCGACAACGCCTACATCGACACCTGGTCGCTCTGGCAGGACGTGTGCATCCTGCTGCGGACGGCCGTCACGCTCGTCCGCCCCACGGGGAGCTGACCGTGGCCGGCCCCGCCCCGCCCCCGCCCGTACCGCCCGTGCCTCGCGTGCGGGGGCTGCCGTCCGCGCTGCCGGTGGCCGGGGTGATCGCCCTGCTCGCTCTGCCGGGTGAGCCGGGCGGCGACGGCGGCGCGCATCCGGCGGACGCGGCCTCGGCGGTCCTGGTGCTGTGGTGCGCGGTGCGCCTGGCACGGGAGCGGCGGCGCCCGCTGTCCCGGCGGGCGGCGCTGCTGCTGGGGCTGCCGGTGCTGGGGCTGGCGGCCGCCGCCGTGGGGGCGCCGACGCCGGGGGACGGGCTCGTCGGGTTCGTCCGCTACCTCCAGGTGTTCGTGCTGGTCCCGGCCGCCGTGGTGCTGCTGGTGCGCGACCGGCGCGACGTGACGCTGGCGGCGTGGGCGCTGACCGGGCTGGCGCTGTGGCAGGGGGCGGTCGGCATCCACCAGTACGTCACCGGGACCGGGGCGTCGTACCGGGGTGAGCCGGTGCGGGCGGTGGGCACCTTCGGGGCGCAGGACGTGATGGGGATGGCGACCGTCGTCTCCCTGGGGCTGGTCTGCGCCGCCGGGCTCGCGCTGGGGCGGTCGCCGCGACGGGTCCGGGCGGTGGCGGCCGGGTGCGCGGTGGCCCTCGCGGTGCCGCTCGCGCTGTCCTTCAGCCGGGGGGCGTGGATCGCCACGGCGGTGACGGGCGTGGTGCTGCTGGCGCTGTCGGGGGTGCGGCGGGCGCTGGCGGCGGGGGCGGCCGTGGTGGCGGCGGGCGTGGTCCTGGTGGGCGGTCTCGGACTGGGCACGGCGATGCTCCAGGAACGCGTCGACAGCATCACGCGGGTCGCCGACGCGCCCGACCGGTCGGTGACCGACCGGTACACGATGTGGGCGGCGGCGGTCGGCATGTGGCGCGAGAGGCCGCTGACCGGCGTCGGCCTCAAGGGGTTTCCCGGGCACCGGGACGCGCACGCGTCGGTGGCGCTGTCCTCGGGCAGCGACACGGAGGGCGCGGGCGCGGCGTTCCGCCGGCAGCCGCTGCTGTCCCCGCACAACATGTACCTGCTCGTCCTCGCCGAACAGGGGCTGCTCGGGCTGCTCGCCCTCGCCGGAAGCTGGTCGGCGCTGCTGGTGTGCGCGGTGCGCGCGCTGCCGCGCCGGTGTCCCGGGGCCCGTCCCGAGGGCGGGCTGATCGCGTGCGGGCTGCTGGTGTGGCACCTGGTGGACTTCGGCTACGGCGACATCGGCGGGCCCTCGACGGTGCTGACGGCGGTGTGCTTCGGACTGGCGGCGCGGTGGGCGGTGGGGGGCGGTGGCCTGGCCGGGGGGTCGGACCGGGGGGATGAGCGGGGGGACGGGCGAGGGGATGAGCGAGGGGATGAGCGAGGGGATGAACGGGGGGATGAGCGGGGAGCGGTCGGTGCCGGTGTTCCCGTCGGCCCCCTGCGGGTGAACGGTGCCGGTGTTCCCGTCGACCCCTTGCGGGTGAACGGTGCCGGTCCCGAGGACGCCCCCCGGGCGACCAGTTCCGGAGACCCCGCCGGCCCCCCGCAGGCGGCCGGTGCCGACGGCCCGTGGGCGGCCGGGGCCGGTCGGGAGGACGGGGTGGGGCCGTGGCGGTGACTCCTTCGGCGGCCGGTCCGGCGGTGCCGCCCCCGGTGGTGGACGGCGTCCGCCCGCGTGCGCGGGACGCCGGGACCGGCGGGCGGTCGCGGGGGCTGGCCCGCGCGGCGCTGCTCACCGCCGCGCTGTCCGTGGCCGGGTCGGTGCTGGGGCTGGTGCGGGACCAGGCGCTGGCCCGGCTGTTCGGGGCGGGCAGCGGCACCGACGCGTTCCTGGTGGCGTGGACGGTGCCGGAGTTCGCGGCGACGCTGCTGATCGAGGACGGACTGGCGTTCGCGCTGGTCCCGATGTTCAGCCTGGCCCTGGCCCGCCGCACGCGGGGCGCCCCCGGCGACCCGGTGCGCGCCCTGGTCGCCGCCACACTGCCCCGGCTCGCGCTCGCGTTCGCCGCGGTCGGCGCGCTGACCGCGCTGGCCGCCCCGTACCTGGTCCGGGGGCTGGCGCCCGGACTGCCCGACCGGGCGCTGGCCGTGGACTGCACCCGGCTCACCGCCACCTGCGTGCTGAGCTTCGGGCTCGCCGGGTACGCCAGCGCGGCCCTGCGCGCCCACCGCCGCTTCCTGGCGCCCGCGGCGATCTACGTCGCCTACAACACCGGCATCATCACCACGATGTTCCTGTTCGACGGGGACTGGGGGGTGCGCGCGGCGGCGCTCGGGGTCGCGGTGGGCGGCTGCCTGATGGTGGCCGCCCAGCTCCCGCCGCTGCTGCGGCAACTGCGGCGGGGCCGGACGGGGCGGGCCGCGGCGGCGGCCGGCGAGCCGCGCCCGCTCGCCCTCGCCCTGCTCGGCACCGTCCTGCTGTTCGCGCTGTGCCGGCAGTCGCAGGTCCTCATCGAACGGTTCCTCGCCTCCGGGCTGCCCGCCGGGGCCATCTCGCACCTGAACTACGCGCAGAAGGTCGCGCAGATCCCGATGACGCTGTCGCTGATGCTGTGCACGGTCACCTTCCCGGTGGTGGCACGGGCCCTGGCCGACGGCGACACCGAACGGGCCCGCCGCCGGGTGGAGCGGGACGTGGCGCTGGCCGCGTACCTGGTGCTGCTGGGCGCGGCCACGGTCGTCGCCTGCGCGCCGCAGCTCGTCGGGCTGCTGTTCCAGCGCGGCGCGTTCGGCCCGGCGGACACGGCGGCGACCGCGGGCGTCATGCGGGTGTACGCCCTGGGGCTGCTCGCCCAGACGGTCGTCGGCGCGCTGGCCCGTACGTACTTCTCGGCCGGCCGCGCCAGTTGGTACGCGCCGGCCGCGATGGCCGCCGGGGTCGCCGCCACCGCCGGGTTCGGCGCCGGGGCCGTGGCCGCCTGGGGCGTGCGGGGCATCGCCGCCGCCAACGCCGCCGGCATCACCGTCACGGCGGCGCTGCTGCTCGCCGGGATGCGACGGCGTGCCGTCCCGGTGCGCACCGGCCGGGTCCTGGCCGGGCTCGGCCGGGCGCTGGCGGTGGCGGCGGTGGCGACGGCGGCGGGTGCGGCGGTCGCCGCCCGGTGCGCCGACCCCGCCGGCGGGCTGGCCGCCGGTGCCGCCGCCGTCGCCGCCGTCTTCGCCCTGACCGGCCCGGTCCTGGGCGTGCCGGGGGTCGTCACGGCCCCGGATCTCCTCCGTTCCGCCCGTTCCGCCCGTTCCGCTCTGTCCATCCGTTCCGTCCGTCTCGTCTCACGAAGGCTCTCGTATGGCCGTTTCCGCAGGTAATGCAGGTTCCCCCGGCTTCGCGGGCCCCGTTGACCTCCGGGCGGGCTCCGGCGCGACCGCCGGTGTCCGCACGCCCGGGGTCCCGTGGATCGCGATGTACCACTCCGTCGGCGACCGCTCCGAGGACCCGTACCGCGTGACGGTCACGCCCGCCAGGCTGGACGCGCAGCTCGGCTGGCTGCGCCGACGCGGGCTGCGCGGGGTGTCCGTGGCGGCGCTGCTGGCCGCGCGGGCGCGCGGCGCGGGCCGCGGCCTGGTCGGGCTGACCTTCGACGACGGGTACGCCGACTTCGTCACGCACGCCCTGCCGCTGCTGCGCAAGTGGGACTGCGGGGCGACCCTGTTCGTGCTGCCGGGCCGGCTCGGCGGCGACAACGCCTGGGACCGGCTCGGCCCGCGCAAGCCGCTGCTGACCGCGGACGGCATCCGGCTCGCCGCCGCCGAGGGCGTGGAGATCGGCTCGCACGGGCTGACCCACGTCGACCTCACCGGGGCCGACGACGCCGTGCTGCGGGCGGAGACCGCCGGGAGCCGGGCGCGGCTGACGGAGCTGACGGGCACCGCGGTCGCCGGGTTCTGCTACCCGTACGGCACGGTCGACCGGCGTGCCGCCGAGGCGGTGCGGCAAGCCGGGTACGGCTACGGCTGTGCCATCGACCCGGGCGCGCTGACCGGCCCGTACGCGCTGCCCCGGGTGCATGTCGGGGAGGACGACACGGCCGTACGGCTGCTGCTGAAACGAGGGCTGCACCGGTGGCGCCGGCGCCCGGCCGAGGGGGTGTGAGATGCGGGTCCTGCACATCATCACCGGCCTCGGGGTGGGCGGCGCCGAGCAGCAACTGCGGCTGCTGCTGCGGCATCTGCCCGTCCACGGCGACGTGGTCGCCCTCACCGCGCCGGGCCCGGTCGCCGCCGGTCTGGCCGCCGACGGGGTGCGCGTGACGCACCTGGGCATGCGCGGCAACCGCGATCCGGCCGCCCTGCCCCGCCTGGTCCGGCTGATCCGGGGCGGCGGCTACGACCTGGTCCACACCCACCTGTACCGGGCCTGCCTGTACGGCCGGATCGCCGCGAGGCTGGCCGGGGTCCGCGCGGTGGTCGCCACCGAGCACTCCCTCGGCGACACCCTGATCGAGGGGCGCCCGCTGACCTTCGGGGTCCGCGCCCTGTACCTGGCCGGGGAGCGCCTGGGCAGCACCACCGTCGCCGTCTCCCCCACCGTGGCCGGCCGGCTGCGGCGCTGGGGCGTGCCCGCGCCACGCATCGAGGTGGTCCCCAACGGCATCGAGGCGGACCGGTTCCGCTTCGACCCGCTACGGCGGCTGGCCACCCGCCGCGAACTGGGCCTGCCCGACCAGGCGTACGTCGTCGGCGGCATCGGCCGGCTGGTGCCCGGCAAGCGGTTCGACGTCCTGGTCCGCGCCCTGGCCCGGCTCCCCGGGGACTGCCGGCTGCTGCTGGTCGGCGGCGGCCCCGAGGAGTACGCGCTGCGCCGCACCGCCCGCGAGGCCGGCGTCGCCGACCGGGTGCTGCTCACCGGGGAGCGTCCCGCCCTGCCCGACGGCTCCCCCGGCCCCGACCTGCCGTCGCTGGCCTGCGCGATGGACGTGCTGGCCTCGCCCTCGCCCGAGGAGGCGTTCGGCCTGGCGGCCGTGGAGGGCCTGGCGGCCGGGCTGCCGGTGCTGTACGCCTCCTGCCCGGCGATCGAGGACCTGCCCCCGGGCGCCGCGCCGGCCGCCCGGCGGGTCCGCGGCGGCGCGGCGGAGTTCGCGGACGCCCTGACCCGGGTCCGCGCGGCGGGCCCGCCGCAGCGCGATCCCCCGGAGGCCGCCCGTCACTACTGCGTCACGCGCAGCGCGGCGCGGTTGATGGACGTGTACGCCACCGCCCTCACGTCCGCGTCGTACCCGGCATCCGCACTTCAGGGAGTCAGTTCCGCATGACGGAGATCAGGACACACGACGGGCAGGCGCCCGGCCCGCGCCGCCCGGCCACCGCCGCCCGCCCCCGCCCCGCGTCCCGGTCCGGGGTCCGGGCCGGTTCCCTGCCGCCCTGGTCGCCGCTGGTCGCGGGCGTCCTCGTGGGCGCGCTGGCCGGCGGCGGCTACGGCCTGCTGCGGACCCCGCAGTACACGGCCACGAGTTACGTCGTCGCCGTGCCGGCCAAGGGCGCCGACCCGGCGTCCGCGCTGGGCTACGCGCAGGCGTACGGCCGGGTCGCCACCCAGCTCGCGGTGCTCGGGGACGCCCAGGTGTGGGCGGGGGTGCCGGCCGCGACGCTGCGGGAGAGCGTGCGGACGGCGACCTCGCCGGACGCGCCGATGGTCGCGGTCACCGCCACCGCCGCCCGCCCGGACCTCGCCACCGACATGGCCGACGCCGTCGCCCGTGCGCTGACCCGGCACGCCGCCGCCACCGAGGACGCCACCCGGGTCGCGCTGCGGCAGTTCGCCCGCGCCGTCGAACCCGCCGAGCCGTCCTCCCCGCCGGCCGCGCTGACCGGGCTGGTCGGGGCGAGCGCGGGCGGCCTGCTCGGCGCGCTCGGCCTGCTGGTGCGGCCGCGCCGGTCCCCGGACGGCGCCGGCCGCCCGGCCGCCGTGCCCGGCCCCTCCCCCGCGCCGGTGCCCGCCGCCGACGCCCGCGGCCAGTCATGACGTACCGCGCCGAACTCGTCACCGGCGAACGGGACTTCGCCGCGCTGGGCGCCGACTGGGCGGAGCTGCACCGGCGGTGCGCGACGGCCACGCCGTTCCAGAGCCACGCCTGGCTGCACTCCTGGTGGCTGTCGTACGGCAGGCCCGGCACGCTGCGGCTGCTGGTGGTCCGCGACGGGGCCGGGCTGGTCGCCGCCGCGCCGCTGATGCGGGTACGGCGGCCGGTGCCGGCGCTGGTGCCGCTCGGCGGGTCGATCTCCGACTACGGGGACGTGCTGGTGGACGACGGGCACGGCGAGGCGGCGGTGGCCGCCCTCACCGACGCGCTGGCCGCCGCCGCCCGCACCGCCCTGGTCGACCTCCGCGAGGTGCGGCCCGGCGGTGCCGCCGAACGCGTCTACGCCCGCTGGACCGGGCCCCGCCACCGGGTGGCCGACTCCCCGTGCCTGGAGCTGCCCGCCGTCCCCATGGCCGACCTGATCGCCCGGCTGCCCTCGGCCCGGACCCAGCAGCGGGCCCGCGCCAAGCTGCGCAGGCTGGACGCGCTGGGCGTCAAGAGCCATGTCGTGCTGCCCGGCGAGGCGGAGGCGGCGATCAAGAAGCTGCTCGCCCTGCACCGGCTGCAGTGGCAGGGGCGGAAGGTGACCGGCGAGCACCTGCGGCCCCGGTTCCGTGAGCATCTGGTGCGGTCGGTCGGGCCGATGGTGTGCTCCGGGAACGCGGTCGTCACCGAGTTCCGGCTCGACGACGAACTGGTGGCCGTCGATCTGACGCTGCTGTCGGCGGGGCTGGCGGGCGGCTATCTGTACGGCGCCCATCCCCGGCTGCGCGAGCACAAGGCGGACGTGGCGGCGATGCTGCTCCACTCCTCCGCCTCGCGCGTCCTGGCCCCCGGCCGCGGCACGCTGAGCCTGCTGCGCGGCGACGAGCCGTACAAGCACCACTGGCGGCCCCGCCGGGTGGTCAACCAGCGGCTGCTGCTGGCCCGGCGGCGCACCGCCCCGCTGCTGGCGGTGGCCGTCGGCGACGTCGCCGGGCGCCGGGCGGGCAAGGAACTGCTGCGCCGCCGGAAGGAGCGGGCCGGTGCCGGCGGGACCTGACCGGGCCGGCCGGCACCGCGCGCCGCTAGCGCCCGCCCGGCAGCGGGCCCAGTTTCAGGCACAGCTCGCGGCCGTACCACCGCTGGAACCACGCGCCGAGGTGCAGCGGGGTGCAGCCGGCCGGGGGCTCGGAGGCGGCGGACGGCACCGGCGTCGGTGCCGGTGTGGGGGTGGGGGTGGGGGTCGGTGCCGGTGGCCGCGGGGTGCCGGGCCCGTCGGTGCGGCCGGACAGCATCGACCGGTAGACCCGGGCCGCGCGGGGGTTGTCGGCACAGCTCCACACGCCGTGCGGGCAGTAGTCGGTCAGCGTGTTGTAGACCGGCCGGTGCTCGTCCATCCAGGCCAGCATCCGCCGCATGTACTCGTCGTTGTCGCCGTTGCGGAACAGCCCCCACTCGGGGTACGAGACGGGCTTGCCGTGCTCCCGGGCGAAGTCGACGTGCGCCTGGAGTCCGTAGGGCTCCGTCACCTGCTCGTCGAAGGGCATGCCGCGCGGCTGGTCGTAGGAGTCCATGCCGACGATGTCGACCGTGTCGTCGCCCGGGTAGCACTCGGTCCAGGGGACGGCGTCCCGGCCGCGGCTCGGCGCGAAGTCGAAGCGGAAGCGCTGGCCCGGCACCGCGCGCATGGCGGTGACGATCCGGTTCCAGTACGCCTTCCACGCCTGCGGGTCGGGGCCGCAGCGGTGGGTGTACGTGGTCCCGTTCATCTCCCAGCCCAGCACCAGGACCGTGTCCGGCACACCCAGTTCGACCAGCCGCTCGGCCAGGGCGCGGAAGTGCCGGTCGTACCGCCCGGCCGCGCCGGCCCGCAGCAGTCGGCGGACCTCCCGGTCGGGCACGTTCTCCTCGTTGCGCTCCAGCATGGGCACGTTGAGGACGAACAGCCGGTCGGCGCCGCCGGTGCGCCAGTCGGCCCACGCTTCGAGGAAGCCGGGGGCGCCCGCGATGTTGCTCCAGCGGTCGCCCGGCAGGTAGGTGTGGCCGACGCGCAGTTCCGCGCCGTCCAGCCAGCGGCTCAGCTCGGTCATCCGGGTCACGCCGCGGGGACCGTAGTCCAGGTAGGCGCCGAAGGCGGGAGCACCGCCCGGGGGTTCCTCGGGGGCGGTCGGTTCAGCCGGTTCGGTCGGGGCGGGTGGTTCCCCCGGCTCGGGCGGTTCGGTCGGCTCGGGTGGTTCCCCCGGCTCGGGCGGTTCGGTCGGCTCGGCCGGTTCGGGCCGCGCGCTCGGTGCGGAGGATGCCGTCGGCGCGGACGGGTCCGGGTCGGGTGGACCGGCGGCCCGCACCGGGCCCGCCGCCAGCGCGGCCGTCACGGCGACCGCCGCCGCCACGAGCGCCGGCCGCCGCATCCGCGTACGCGACTGGTATGGGGACATGCCGGCTTCCTCCTTTTCTTTCGCCATTCCTATTTCCCGCTTTTCTCATTTCCCTTCGACAGTCAGTCACATGAAAAGCCATCACGCCACCGGCGCTACGGCTTCCGGGTACCCCGCCGAACCGAAGGAAGAATTCCGTGTCGTCATTCGACACCCGTGTCCCCGCCGTCGTCCTGCGGATCGACCGCAATCCCTTCCACCACGGCACGCTGGGCGCGGTGCGCTCCCTCGGCCGGGCCGGCGTGGAGGTGCACGTCGTCGCCGACTGCGCCGACAGCCCGGTCGGTGCCTCCCGTTACCTGCACCGGCTGCACGCCCCGCCGCCGCCCGGCGCGTCCCCGGCGCGGGTCGCCGAGACGCTGCGCCGCGTCGCCGCCGGACTCGGCGGGCCCGCCGTCCTGGTGCCGATGGACGACGCCGGCGCGATCGCGGTGGCCCGCGCCCGCGCCGAGCTGACCCCCCGTTACCTGCTGCCGGAGCTGCCCGGCCCGCTGCCCGAACGGCTGGCCGACAAGGCGGAGCTGGCCGCGGTGTGCGCCGCCCTGGACATCCCGCACCCCAGGACGGTGCTCCCGGACAGCGCGGCCGAGGCCGTCCGCGCCGTCGGCGTGCTGGGGCCGCCGGTGGTCGCCAAGTGGAGCCGGCCCTGGCTGCTGCCCGCCGGCGGCGGACTGCGCAGCACCCGGCTGGTGCGCTCCGCGCGGCAGGTCCGGGAGCTGTACGCGCGGGCCGGCGAGGCGGGCGGCCGGCTGCTGTTGCAGGCGTTCCTGCCGCCGGGCCCGGACCGCGACTGGTTCTTCCACGGGTACGCCGACCACCGCGGCGTCCTGCGCGCGGGCGGCACCGGCGTCAAGACGCGGGCCCGGCCGCGCGGCGCCGGTCTGACCGCGGTCGGACGCTGGGCCGCCGACCCGGGGGTGCGGGCGCTCGCCGAGCGGGTCGTCGGCGAACTGGGCTACCGCGGCGTCCTCGACCTCGACTTCCGGCGCTGCGGCGGCACGGGGCGCTATCACCTGCTCGACTTCAACCCGCGCCCCGGCGCCCAGTTCCGGCTGTTCACCGACACCGCCGGGCTGGACGTCGTACGGGCGCTGCACCTGGACCTGACCCGCCGGGCGCTGCCCGTGGGGGCGGCCGTGCCGGGGCGGGTGTTCGTGGCGGAGAACTACGCGCCGCTGGCCGCGCTGCGCCCGGCGCCCGCCGGGCGGGAGGCGGCCTGGCACGCCCGGGACGACCGGGCGCCCGGCCGCGCGCTGTGGGGGATGTGGGGCCGCCACGCGGCCGGGCGCCTGGCGGGGCGGCTGCGCCGGCCGGACCCGGCGGGCCCCCGGGAGGTACGGCGGGCGGCGGGCGCCCGGTTGCCGCACCAGGCCGACCCGGCGGACCCGGTCGGCCTCGGGGACGGCGAACCGGCGGGCCACCGCTGAGGGGCGGGGCCGGACAGGGCTCCGCCCCCGTCCGGGCGGTCGGGGCCGGGCGGGGGCGGAGCGGGGAAGGCGGTCCCGGTCGCGTCAGCGCGTGGCGGCGGCCCGGCTGCGGCGGTACAGGAGGACACCGCCGGCGATCAGCACGGCGCTCGCGGCGCCCGCGCCGAGCATCCCCTCGGCGCCGGTCTTCGGCAGGGACAGCTCCGCGTCGCCGTCCTCGGCGGGCGGCGCGCCCTCCTCACCGGCGGGCTCCGGGGACTCCTCCTCGTCGGACGGTGTGTTCTCCTCTTCCTCGTCGTCGGACGGCGGTGACTTCTCCTCGTCGTCGGCCGGCGGGGTGTGGCCGTCCGGCGGCGACTTCGGGGGCGTCTCGTCGTGGCCGTAGCCGCCCTGCTCGCACTTGGTGCCGGCCACCGGGTTGAGCGCGCCGACCGCGTCGACGGTGTTGCCGCAGGCGTTCACCGGTGAGTCGACCGGCACCTGGACGGCGTTGCCGGACCCGACGCCGGAGGAGCCCTCGCTCTCGCCGTACGCGCCCGAGTCGGGACCGTCGTCGTCGCCGTAGCCGGACTCCTCGTCCGAGCCGTAGCCGGAGCCGTAGCCCGAGTCGTCGTCCGAGCCGTAACCCGAGCCGTAGCCCGAGTCGTCGTCCGAGCCGTAACCCGAGCCGTACCCGTGGTCGTCGTGGCCCTGCCGGCACTTGTTGCCGAAGGACGGGTTGAGTGCGGCGGCCGCGTCGACGGTGTTGCCGCAGGCGTTGACCGGTGCGTTGACCGGGACCTGGACCACGTTGCCGGACATGAAGCCGGAGGAGTTCTTGGCGATTCCGTCCGCCTGCGCGTCCGCGAGGGCGGGGGCGCCGTAGAAGGACAGGACACTCGTCGCGGCGGCAGCCGCGGCCATTCCCCTGCTCAAGGTCTGTCGCAATTCCTTGATCTTCCTGCTGGTAGAGATGGGAAGGCTGGTGCGGACGACGTCAGCCGTTCTCGCACTCGTTGCCGGAGGCCGGGTTCGGAGCGCCGATGACGTCGATGGTGTTGCCGCACACGTCGACGGGGACGTCGACCGGCACCTGGACGACATTGCCGGAGAGGTCGCCCTCGGTGTCCTGGGCCACGGCGGTGGCGCCCGCGTCGGCGAAGGCCGGTGTCCCGGAGCCCAGGGCCATGACCGCGCCCGCCGGGAGAGCAGCGCTCTTCCTCATGTGGTGTCCCTTCTCAGCGGTCAGGCCCGGTGGTGACGGCCTGAGCCGAGCGAGCGCGGCTTGGCGGCTCGCACCATGACCAGCAGTCTGCAAACGAGGAAATGGCGGCCGGGAAACTCAGGAAAGGGGCGGGGCGCGGGGAATTCACCCGAATGCTCGTCGGGTGAATCCCCCGGAACGGGGGCGGCGCGGCCGTCAGCGGCCGCCGGTGTAGAGCGCCTCGATCTCGTCGGCGTACGCCGCGGTCGCCGCGTGCCGTTTCACCTTCAGGGAGGGGGTCAGCAGCCCGTTCTCCTCGGTGAACTCGCCGTCGATCAGACGGAAGGCGCGGATGGACTCGGCGCGGGAGACGGCCAGGTTGGCGTGGTCGACGGCCTTCTGGACGTCGGCGCGCAGTTCCTCGTCGCGGACCAGCTCGGACAGCGGGGTGCCGGCGGGCCGGCCCCGTACGGCGAGCCAGTGGGCGACCGCGTCCGGGTCGAGGGTGATCAGGGCGGCTATGTAGGGCCGGTTGTCGCCGACGACCAGGCACTGGCCGACGGGCGGGAGGCTGCGCAGCCGGTCCTCCAGGACGGCCGGGGAGACGTTCTTGCCGCCGGAGGTGACCAGGAGGTCCTTCTTGCGGCCGGTGATGGTCAGATAGCCGTCGGCGTCCAGGGAGCCGAGGTCGCCGGTGGCGAACCAGCCGTCGGTGAGGGCCCGGCCGGTGGCCGCCGGGTCGCCCCGGTAGGCGCCGAAGACGATGTCGCCCTTGATGTGCACCTCGCCGTCGTCGGCGACGCGGACGGCGGTGCCGGGGACGGGCAGGCCGACGGTGCCGGGGCGGGGGGCGAGCGGCGGGACGATGGTGGCGGCGGCGGTGGTCTCGGTGAGGCCGTAGCCCTCGTAGACCATGATCCCGGCGGCGTAGAAGAACAGGTTGAGGTCGCGGTCCAGCGGGGAGCCGCCGCTGATGGCGTAGCGGGTGCGGCCGCCGAGTTCCTTGCGGACGCGGCGGTAGACCAGCAGGTCGTACAGGGCCCAGGCGGCCCACAGGGCGGGGCCGGGACCCTTGCCCTGGCCGAGGAACCGGCCGAGGTGGGCCTGGCCGAAGCGGACGGCGACGCGGTGGGCGCGGTCGAAGGAGGCGCCGCGGCCGAGCTTCTCGGCGGTGGCGCGGCCGGTGTCGTGGATCTTCTCGAAGAGGTAGGGGACGCCGACCAGGAAGGTCGGGCGGAACGCCTTGAGGGCCGGGCGGAGTTCGTCGGGCTTGAGGCTCGGGAAGTGGCCGAGCTGGATACGGGCCGTCAGACAGGCGATCTGGAGGGTGCGGCCGAGGATGTGGGCGAGGGGGAGGAAGAGGAGCGTGGAGGCGGCCTGGCCGGTGGCCGCCTTGAAGATCGGGTGCAGCAGTTCGACCGTGTTGGCGGCCTCGGCGTGCAGGTTGGCGTGGGTCAGGACGCAGCCCTTGGGGCGGCCGGTGGTGCCGGAGGTGTAGCACAGGGTGGCGACCGAGTCGGGGGTGAGGGCGGTGCGGCGCTTGGTGACCTCCTCGTCGGGCACGGACCGGCCGAGCGCGGTGAGGTCGGCGAGCGCGCCGGCGTCGAGTTCCCGGACCCGGGGCGGTTCGGGGTGGTCCGCGGTGCCGGCGAGGACGGTGGCGGTGTTCGCGGCGGTCTCGGTGACGACGAGCCGGGAGCCGGAGTCGCGGACGATCCACTCGACCTGGGCGGCGGAGGAGGTGGGGTAGACGGGGACGGTGAGGCCGCCGGCCGCCCAGACGGCGAAGTCCAGGACGGTCCACTCGTAGCGGGTGCGGGACATCACGGCGACCCGGCCGCCGGGTTCCAGGCCGGCCGCGATCAGGCCCTTGGCCACGGCGGTCACCTCGTCGGCGAAGACCGCCGCGGTCACCGGCCGCCACGCCCCGCCGGTCCGGCGGCGCAGGACCACCGTGCCGGGGGCCTCGGCGGCGTTGGTGAACGGTATGTCGGCGAGGGAGCCGGCGACCGGGCGCGGGACCAGGGGCGGGACGCGGACCTCGCGGACGGTGCCGGTGGCGTCCCGGGTCAGCTCCGCCCGGGTGCGGGCGGCGAGCCCGGCGTGTCGTGCGGCCCGTTTCAGATCCTTGCGTACGCCCATGGCGGCTCCCGGTGACGGCGGTCGCTTACTTACTCACGAGTCAACTTACTCGCGCGTAAGAAAGTCAAGGGCCGGGTGGGACGGTCCGCCCCCGGGAGCGCTTCTCGCCGCGGCCTAGGAGACGACGTCCTTGCGGGCGAAACCCCGGAAGGCGAGGGCGAACAGGACGAGCGCGTACGTCACCGACAGCGAGGTGCCCTGGATCATGCGGGTGAGGTCGAGCCGGGGCTGGACGGCGTCGAGCCAGGCGTACTGCCAGTGGGCGGGGAGCACCGAGCGCCAGTCGCCGAGGGCGGTCACCTCGTCCAGGACGTTGCCGATGATGGTCAGGCCGACCGCGCCGCCGACCGCGCCGAGCGGGGCGTCGGTGCGGGTGGAGAGCCAGAACGCCAGCGCGGCGGTGACCAGTTGGGAGACGAAGACGTACGCCGCGGTCAGCGCGAGGCGTCCGGTGGCGGTGCCGGCCGGCAGGGCGCCGCCGGTGGGCAGGTGCAGCGGGCCCCAGCCGTAGGCGGCGGTGCCGACGGCGAGCGCGACCAGGGGCAGCAGCACGATCGCGGCGAGGCTGAGGGCGAGCCCGACGGTCAGCTTGGACAGCAGCAGCCGGGCGCGCGGGACGGGCGCGGCGAGCAGATAGCGCAGGGAGGACCAACTGGCCTCCGAGGCGACGGTGTCGCCGCAGAACAGGGCGACGGGCACGACGAGGAGGAAGCCCGCGGAGGCGAACAGGGTGACGGCGGCGAAGTTGGCGCCGGAGGCGGTGGCCGAGTCCATCAGGCTGATCTGCCCGGGGCGGCCCTCGGGTTCGCCGCCGACGGCGAAGGCGATCAGCAGCACGAACGGCAGGGCGAGCAGGATGCCGCCCATGACCAGGGTGCGGCGCCGCTTGATCTGCCGGACCAGTTCGACCCGCACGGGCAGGGTGCGTCCCGCGCGGTAGCCGTGGGCGACCTCGCGGGACGCGGCGCGCCCGGTGAGCGGCGTGCTCATGCCTCAGTCTCCGATCAGGGTGAGGAAGGCGTCTTCGAGACGGCGGTGCGGGCCGACCGACTCCACGGGCACGTCCAGGCGGACCAGGTCGGCGACCAGCCGGCGGGCGGTGGCCCCCGGTTCCAGCCTGACCAGCAGCCCGTCGTCGGCGGGCACGGCGGAGGCCACCCCGGGCAGCGCGGCGACCTTCTCGGCCACGGGGGCCGGGACGGGTCCGCCGGTGCCGACCAGCAGGGTGTCGCCGGAGCCGACGATCTCCCGGACCGGTCCGGCCTGGAGGAGCCGGCCGTGGTCCATGACGACCAGGTGGGTGCAGGACTGCTCGACCTCGGCCAGCAGATGGCTGGAGACGATCACCGTGCGGCCGGCCGCCGCGTACCGGATCATCACCTCGCGCATCTCGCGGATCTGCGGCGGGTCCAGGCCGTTGGTCGGCTCGTCCAGGATCAGCAGGTCGGGCAGGCCCAGCATGGCCTGGGCGATGGCCAGGCGCTGGCGCATGCCCTGCGAGTAGGTGCGCACCGCGCGGGCGAGCGCGTCGCCGAGCCCGGCGATCTCCAGCGCCTCGTCCAGGTGGGCGTCCTCGGGCGGGCGGCCGGTGGCCCGCCAGTACAGCTCCAGGTTCTCCCGCCCGGACAGGTGCGGCAGGAATCCCGCGCCCTCGACGAAGGCGCCGACGCGGGAGAGCACGGAGGCGCCGGGCGCGATGGCGTGCCCGAAGACGCGGATCTCACCGGCGTCCGGGGTGATCAGGCCCATCAGCATCCGCAGGGTGGTGGTCTTGCCGGCGCCGTTCGGCCCGAGCAGCCCCAGCACCTGGCCCTTCTCCACCCGGAACGACAGGTCGCGCACCGCGTACCGGTCGCTGGACCCGGCATACCGCTTGGTGAGACCGGTGATGGTCAGCGGTACGTCCGCGAGGGCCGGGTCGGGCGGCGGGGCGGTGGTGCGGCGGCGGGCGGTCAGCAGCAGCGCGGCGGCGGCGGCCGCACCGGCGAGCGGCGCCCACCACACCCAGGCGGGCAGCCCGGCCGCCCGGCCGGTGGCACCGAGACCGGCCGGCACCTTCAGGGAACTCTCCACGGAGACGGTGTACGTCGCCGGGGCCGCCGGGGAGGCGTAGCCGAGGTCGGTGGAGGACAGGACCAGGCGGAGGCGGTGGCCGGCCTCGACGGTGTGGTCCACGGCGGGGAGCGTGAGCGTCACGTCCTGGCCGGCCTTCGCGCCCTCGACGCGTACCGGGGTGACGAGTTGGGCGGGCAGCACCTGGCCGCCGTCGGGGCCGACGTCGTAGACCTTGGCGAAGAGCACGGCGTCGTCGGTCGTGGACCTCACGTGGACGGTGACCGTCGGGGAGCCGGTGATCTGGAGGTCTTCGCGGAGCCGCTGGGAGGTGAACGCGGCGTACTGGCCGGGGAAGTCGAGGGAGACGCCGATGCCGAGGGAGGAGAGTTGGGCCAGGCCGCCGGTGTCGCCGAGGCCGGGCAGTGCGGAGACCGAGGGCGGGCCGGCACCCGGCGGATTGGCGAACTCCCGCTCACGCCCGGCCAGTTCGAGGGAACGGGGGTGCGCGGTCAGTCCGGGGTAGGTGTCGGCGCCGACGCCGCTGAGGCGGGGTTCGCCGTCGCCGGTGCCGGTGCCGAGGGTGCGGGTGACGCGGAAGGCGGGGCCGGTGCCGGCGTCCTTGTCGTCCTTCAGGTAGCGGTCGAACCACGCCTCGACGCGAACCTGGACGCGGTCGCCCTCCAGGTCGCCGCCGTCGTGCCCGCCCGCGATCCAGTCGACGTCGACGGGGGCGCCGTTCGCCCTGATCGCCTTCGCGGCGGCGTCGGCCTGGCCGAGCGGGAAGAGGGAGTCGGTCTGGCCCTGCATCAGCAGCGTCGGCACCTTGATGCGGTCGCCCACGGCCTGCGGGCTGCGCTTCTCCAGCAGCTCGACCGCCGCGGGGTCCGGCTCGCCCGACTCGGCGACCCGCTCGTACATCCGGCACAGCGCGGCCTCGAACTTGTCGCAGCCGCCGCCGGTGTTGACGAAGACGCCCGCCCAGAGCTTCTTGAAGACGCCGTCGGGGAAGAGGGCGTCCGCGAGGTTCCAGTACGTGATCGCCGGGGCGACGGCGTCGACCCGGGCATCGTGTCCGGCGGCCAGCAGGGCGATCGCGCCGCCGTAGGAGGCGCCCGCCATGCCGACGCGGGGGTCACCGGGCTTGTCCAGCTCGACGCCGGGCCGCTTCGCCAGCCAGTCGACGAGCCGGGAGACGTCGGCCACCTCGCCGTCCGGGGCGTTCAGGCCGATCTTGCCGGTGGAGCGGCCGAAGCCGCGGGCGGACCAGGTCAGGACGGCGTACCCGTCCCGCGCCAGATCCTCCGCCTGCTCGCGGACGTCGTCCTTGCTGCCGCCGAAGCCGTGGCCGAGCAGGACGGCGGGGTGGTCGCCGTCCCCGGCGGGGGTGAAGTACGAGGTGTCCAGGCGGACTCCGGGGGCCGCGGCCAGGAACCGGTCCGTGCGGTGCACCTCCGGTGGGTCGTCGGCGGCCACGGCGGTCCAGGTGCCGATGCCCGCGAGCACGGCCACCGCGGCCGCGGCGGCCGGCCATCGGCGGGTGCCGGGCAGTCGAAGATCCATGCGTCAACCGTACGGGGTGAGTTGCCGGGTGCGGGTCCGTGTGCGGCTCGTCGCGCCCACGCGGCGGAGCCGCGCATCGGCACGGCCCCGCGCCCCTAAAGAAGGGGCGTTTCCGTGTCCTCGGGGATGGAGACCAGCCAGCGGGTGTCGCGGTGAGGGCGTAGGTAGAGGGCCCAGTACAGCGTCGCCGCCGCCGCTATGCCGCCTGTCCACAGGAGGTACTCCGGTTCCTGCTGCGTCAGGATGTAGGCGAGGACCACGATCAGGAGGACCGGAACCGCCGGCCACAGGGGCATGCGCCAGGCTGCCGTGTGGCGGTGGTTGCTGCGGCGGGCCAGCAGGGCCGCGACGGCGACCAGGAGGTACATGCCGGTCACCGAGACGCCGGTGACGCCGTACAGGGTGTCGAGGTTGACGAAGCACAGGGCCGCGCCGGGGACGCCGACCGCGAGGGTGGCGACCCAGGGGGAGCCGAAGCGGCCGAGCCGGGCGAAGAGCCGGTTGACCGGCTCGGGCCACGCCTTGTCGCGGGCGGAGGCGAACAGGACCCGGGAGTTCTGGATGACCATGACGATGCCCGCGTTGATGATCGCGAGGGCCACGCAGAGGCTGACGAAGGTGCCGGTGGCGGAGTTGGACCAGGCGGTGACCATGGCGCCGATGTCGCCGCCGGTCAGTTCGGCCAGGTCGGAGGCGCCCAGGGTGATGGCGACGACCGGCACCAGGATGATCGCGGTGGAGATGGCGAGGGTGGCCAGGACCGTGCGGGCGACGTTGCGGCGCGGGTTCTCCAGTTCCTCGGAGAGGTAGACGGCGGTGGAGAAGCCCTGGGTGACGAAGAGGGCGATGGCGAGGCCGGAGACGACCAGCATGCCGGTCACCGCGTCCGCGTGGCCGTCGGCGCCGGCCACCTCCATGGAGGCGAGGCTGCCGAGGCCGCGCTCGCCGTGGGCGAAGCCCAGCACCGCGACCAGGGCCGCCGCGATGACCTCCAGGACCAGGAAGACGCCGGTGATCCAGGCGTTGGCGCGCAGGTCCAGCAGGCCGGCCAGGGTGGCGAGCAGCATGACGCCGGCGCCGGCCGTGGCGGGGTCGAGGTGCACGATCGGGGCGAGGTAGTCGGCGGTGCCCATGGCGATCACCGGCGGCACGATCATCACGACCAGCAGGGAGAGCACGAAGACCAGCCAGCCCGCCAGCCGTCCGGCCATCGTCGACACCATGGCGTACTCGCCGCCCGCGCTGGGGATGAGGGTGCCCAGCTCCGAGTAGCAGAACGCGACGGCGATACAGAGCAGCGAGCCGATGGCGATGGTGAGGGCGGTGGCGGTGCCCAGCGAGCCGAACAGGTCGGGGACGACCACGAAGAGGGTCGAGGCGGGGGTCACGCACGAGAGGGTCAGAAGCGTCGCGCCGACGACTCCGATGGAACGCTTGAGCGTCCGGGGGCCGGGGTGGTCCGGGGGCGCGGCGGCGGTGGTTCCGGCGGGGCGGAGCGTGTCGGTCATGGAGCGTTTCCGATCGACTCGTGCGGTGAGGAAGAAAAGGGGGACGGGAGCGCTATCGCCTCCGGCGGCTGGGTCGTACGTGGTTCTGGGTCGCTCCCGGCGTATGAGAGAACCCTGGCGAAACCAGCACGTCAATGGGTGTTTTCCTGCGGAATCCGTTGCCCTGGGCGGGGGTCTCGCCCGGATACGGCACTTCGGGGTTGGGGTTCCCGGGTGTTGGCGGGTGCGGGAACCGCAGCGGGGCGGCGAAAAATTCACGTCCGGACAAGGCGCCGCCCCGCCTCCGGGAGCGGGGGCGGGGCGGCGGGGGCGCATCGGGTCAGTGGTTGCGGGGGAAGCCCAGGTCGACGCCGGCCGGGGCGTCGGCGGGGTCGGGCCAGCGGGTGGTGACGACCTTGCCGCGGGTGTAGAAGCGCGTGCCGTCGTTGCCGTAGATGTGGTGGTCGCCGAAGAGGGAGTCCTTCCAGCCGCCGAAGGAGTGGTAGCCGACGGGGACCGGGATCGGGACGTTGACGCCCACCATGCCGGCCTCGGCCTCCAGTTGGAAGCGGCGGGCGGCGCCGCCGTCCCGGGTGAAGATCGCGGTGCCGTTGCCGAACGGGGAGGCGTTGATCAGGGCCACGCCCTCCTCGTAGGTGCCGGCCCGCAGGACGCACAGCACCGGGCCGAAGATCTCGTCCTGGTACGCCTTCGCCGTGACCGGCACCCTGTCGAGCAGCGAGATGCCGATCCAGTGGCCGTCCTCGTGGCCCTCGACGGTGTGTCCGGTGCCGTCGAGGACGACCTCGCAGCCCTCGGCCGCCGCGTTCTCGACGTAGGACGCCACCTTGTCGCGGTGGGCCCTGGTGATCAGCGGGCCCATCTCGCTCGCCGGGTCGTTGCCGGGGCCGATCCTGATCTTCTCGGCGCGTTCGCGGATCTTCCGCACCAGTTCGTCGCCGACGGCGCCGACGGCGACGACCGCGGAGATCGCCATGCAGCGCTCGCCGGCCGAGCCGTAGGCCGCGCTCACCGCCGCGTCGGCCGCCGCGTCGAGGTCGGCGTCGGGCAGCACCAGCATGTGGTTCTTGGCGCCGCCGAGGGCCTGGACGCGCTTGCCGTGGGCGGAGGCGGTGGCGTGGATGTGGCGGGCGATGGGCGTGGAGCCGACGAAGGAGACGGCCTTGACGTCGGGGTGCTCCAGGAGGCGGTCGACGGCCGCCTTGTCGCCGTGGACGACGTTGAAGACGCCGTCCGGCAGCCCGGCCTCGGCGAACAGTTCGGCGAGCCGGTTGGCGGCGGAGGGGTCCTTCTCGCTGGGCTTGAGGACGAAGGTGTTGCCGCAGGCGATGGCGATCGGGAACATCCACATCGGCACCATCGCCGGGAAGTTGAACGGCGTGATGCCGGCGACGACGCCCAGCGGCTGCCGGATCGCGGCCACGTCCACGCGGCCGGCGACCTGGGTGGACAGCTCGCCCTTCAACTGCACGGTGATGCCGCAGGCCAGGTCGACGATCTCCAGGCCCCGGGCGACCTCGCCGAGCGCGTCGGAGTGCACCTTGCCGTGTTCGGCGGTGATCAGCGCGGCGATCTCGTCGCGGTGGGCGTCCAGCAGCGCCCGGAAGCGGAAGAGGATCTCCGTACGCCGGGCCAGCGAGGACTGCCCCCAGGTGGCGTACGCCTCCCGCGCGGCGGCGACCGCGGCGTCCACCTCCTCGGCCGAGGCGAAGGCGACCCGGGTGGTGACCTGGCCGGTCGCCGGGTCGGTCACCGGTCCGTGGCGGCCGGAGGCGCCTTCGACGGTCCTGCCGCCGATCCAGTGGTTGACGAGGTGCGTCATGACCGAGAACTCCTTCACAGAGGGCGGCGTCGGGTCGAGAGGTGCCGTGCGTCCATCCCACCAGGCGCGGGCCCGCCACGGGCTCGACACAGTGTCTGCGGTTCGGGCCCGCCCGTAGACACATGACCTCCGGCGCGGGGGCCGTGGCGGGCGGGGAGTCGGCGCTCGCCCTTCGCTCCTGCCAGGGCGAAGCGGTCTCCCGCGCCGGAGGCGATCGGTGATCGGCGGTCCGCCGGTCCGGGGGCACGGCGGCCTGTCGCGCCGACTCCCCGCTTTCTAGCCCGGCCCGCGACGGCTGTCAATGGTTTGTCCGGACATTCGGACGACCCGGTCCACGCCCTGTCACAAACGCCTCGGCCGTGTCACGGGTGTCGCGACCGGGCAGCGGTCGTGTCACAGTCGCGCACGGCTCACGCGCGGCTCGCGCGCTTGCGTCGCACCCGGGACACAGGCTGGGTGACCGCCAGCGCAGCGCCCGGCTCCCCCTGGGCGGCCGTCCCGGCCGCCGCCGCGGCGCGCGTGGGGAGGTGCGTCCCATGACCGACCGGCAGCTCTGGTCCTACAAGGACATCGCGGCCCATATCCGGGTCCAGCCGGACACCGTCCGCTCGTACCGCAAGCACGGCCTGCTGCCGCCGCCCGACCATGTGGAGAACGGCAAGCCCTACTGGTACGCGGACACCGTCCGGGCGTGGGCGGCCTCCCGGCCGGGGAACAGGCGGCGCTAGGGCCTGTCGTTTGGATCAGGTCGCAGGGAATCTGCTGCGCCTCGTCATGCCGGTGAGCGGGGCCTGGTGCGTGCAGATGCAAGGCGGAGGAGGGCGGCAACGCGGAGCGTTGACAACCGACGACAACGCCGCAGATGCGCGTGCCAGGCCCCGCGTCTGCGGGCTGATCCAAACGACAGGCCCTAGGTGCGTGCGGGGCCCCGCGTCCGCGGGCCGATCCGGACGACAGGCCCTGGGCGGGGGCGTTCCCGGAGCGGCCCGGATGCGCGGTCGCCTTACCCCCTAGGGGTATGGTGGAGGCGAGGTGACCCCATCGCGGGTCACGGGTACTCCACCCACACGCCCCGACGAGGAGTAGACATGACCGCCCACACCGACACCCAGGGTTCCGTCACCGCCGTCTACAAGGTGAGCGGAATGAGCTGCGGACACTGCGAGGGCGCCGTCTCCGGCGAGATCGGCGAGCTGCCCGGCGTCACCTCGGTGAAGGCCGTCGCCTCCACCGGCGAGGTCACCGTCGTCTCCGACGCCCCGCTGGAGGAGGCGGCGGTGCGCGCGGCGGTGGACGAGGCGGGCTTCGAACTGGCCGGCCGGTCCTGACCCGGCCGGCCCGCGCCCGTGGCCGTACGGGGCCGACCGGCACCGCGTGCCATCGGACGGCGCCGGCCCGCAGCCCGTCCGTCCGCCGTACGGGCCGACCGGTACCCCCGTGACGACGCCGGACGGGCCGATTCGCAGTCCGTACGGGTCCGTCCGTACGGGCCGACGCGCACCCCGTGACGTCGGACGGGGGCCGGTCCGCGGCCCGTCCGTCCGTACAGACCGACGCGTGCCCCGTGACGTCGGACAGGGCCGGTCCGCGGCCCGTCCGTCCGTACGGGCCGGCCCGGACCCCGTGGCCGTAGCGGGGCCGGTCCGACCCCGCAGGAAGTCTTCCGCCGACCGGACCGCCGCCGCACGGTCCGGTCCGCCGTCTGGAGCCGGAGCATGACCACCAGTACCGCCCGCACCCCGTCGGCACCGGCGCCCGCCGGCCCCGGTCCCGGCCACTCGGAGGTCGAGCTGCGCATCGGCGGGATGACCTGCGCCTCGTGCGCGGCCCGCGTCGAGAAGAAGCTCAACCGCATGGAGGGCGTCACCGCCACGGTCAACTACGCGACCGAGAAGGCCCGGGTCGCCTACCCCGCCGGCACCGAGGTCGCCGACCTGATCGCCACCGTGGTGAAGACCGGGTACACGGCCGAGGAACCCCCGCCGCCGGAGCCCGCCGCCACCGCCCCGGACCCTGCGCGCGAGGACGCCTCGCGCGAGGACACCGACCCGGAGCTGTCCGCCCTGCGGCAGCGGCTCACCGTCTCCGCCCTGCTCGCCCTGCCCGTCGTCCTGCTCGCCATGGTCCCGGCCGCCCAGTTCGACAACTGGCAGTGGCTGTCGCTCACCCTCGCGGCGCCCGTCGTGGTCTGGGGCGGGCTGCCCTTCCACCGCGCCGCCCGGACCAACCTCCGGCACGGCGCGGCCACCATGGACACGCTGGTCTCGCTCGGCACCCTCGCGGCGTTCGGCTGGTCGCTGTGGGCGCTGTTCCTCGGCGACGCGGGGATGCCGGGCATGCGGCACCCCTTCGCCTGGACCGTCTCCCGCGCGGACGGCACCGCCACGATCTACCTGGAGGTCGCCGCAGGCGTCACCGTCTTCATCCTGCTCGGCCGCTTCCTGGAGGCCCGCTCCAAGCGCCGCGCCGGCGCCGCCCTGCGGGCCCTGCTGGACCTGGGCGCCAAGGACGTCGCGGTGCTGCGCGACGGGCGCGAGACGCGGATACCGGCGGACCGGCTCGCCGTCGGCGACCGGTTCGTCGTCCGCCCCGGCGAGAAGATCGCCACCGACGGTACGGTCGTCGAGGGCACCTCCGCCGTGGACGCCGCCCTGCTGACCGGCGAGTCGGTGCCCGTGGACGTCACGGTCGGCGACGCCGTCACCGGGGCCACGGTCAACGCCGGGGGCAGGCTGGTGGTCGAGGCCACCCGGGTCGGCGCCGACACCCGGCTGGCCCGGATGGCCCGCCTGGTCGAGGACGCGCAGAGCGGCAAGGCCGAGGTGCAGCGGCTCGCCGACCGGGTCGCCGGGATCTTCGTCCCGGCGGTGCTGCTGATCGCGGCGGGCACCTTCGGAAGCTGGCTGGGAACCACCGGTGACACGGTCGCCGCGTTCACCGCCGCCGTCGCCGTCCTGATCATCGCCTGCCCGTGCGCCCTGGGCCTGGCCACGCCGACCGCCCTGCTGGTCGGCACCGGGCGCGGCGCCCAGCTCGGCATCCTCATCAAGGGCCCCGAGGTCCTGGAGTCCACCCGGCGCGTGGACACCGTCGTCCTGGACAAGACCGGCACCGTCACCACCGGCCGGATGACCCTGGTGGCGGTGTACGCCGCCGAGGGCACCGACGAGCGGGAGGTACTGCGGCTGGCCGGCGCGGTCGAGCACGCCTCCGAGCATCCGGTGGCGCGCGCCGTCGCGGCGGGCGCCGCGGAACGCATCGGTGCGCTCCCGCCCGTCGAGGACTTCACCAACGTGCCGGGAAGGGGCGTACGCGCCCGTGTGGCGGGCCGCGAGGTCGCCGTCGGCCGCCGCCTGTTCGACCACGTGCCCGACGAGGTCGCACGGGCCGTCAGGGCGGCCGAGGAGGACGGGTGCACGGCCGTCCCGGTCGGCTGGGACGGCGAGGCGCGCGGGATGGTCGCCGTCGCCGACGCGGTCGCGGAGACCAGCGCCGAGGCGGTGGCCGCGCTGCGCGAGCTGGGCCTGCGGCCCGTCCTGCTGACCGGCGACAACCGGCGGGTCGCCGAGTCCGTCGCCCGTGAGGTCGGTATCGACCCCGGCGACGTGATCGCCGAGGTGCTGCCCGAGGAGAAGGCCGAGGTGGTGAAGAGGCTGCGCGCCGAGGGCCGTACGGTCGCCATGGTCGGGGACGGCGTCAACGACGCGGCGGCGCTGGCCACCGCCGATCTGGGCCTGGCGATGGGCACCGGGGCGGACGCGGCGATCGAGGCGAGCGATCTGACGCTGGTCCGGGGCGACCTGCGGGTGGCCGCGGACGCGATCCGCCTCTCCCGGCGGACCCTCGCGACGATCAAGGGCAACCTGGTCTGGGCCTTCGGCTACAACGTGGCCGCGCTGCCGCTGGCCGCCGCCGGGCTGCTGAACCCGATGATCGCGGGGGCCGCGATGGCCTTCTCCTCGGTCTTCGTGGTCAGCAACAGCCTGAGGCTGCGGACTTTTCACTGAGGTGCCTCTGGAGTCCGGAACCCACCTCACATAAGCTCTTCACAAGGCTCGCGCATCTTCCTTACGCTGGGCGCGTTCGACATATCGGCCTCTTGCGCATTTACCGGACATATGCAAGAGACGCAGATCACAGTGATCCGAACGTAACCAACGAAGGGGTTCGAAGGTCTAAGTTGGCGATGTCGGGGAGCGTCTTGGGGGGCGCTGCCGGGCATCTGGGGATGTCTTGGGGGACTTCTCCAGAGATGCGTTGCCGGGACACGTACACCGGGGAGCTTTGAGCGGCCCTCCCGAGCGTGCGCTGTCCCGGCAGACCGCAGGTGCACGATGCGCGACACAGCGATTCAGGCGCTGTCCTCACAAGCGCCCGGCCGGATCCCGTGGGGGGAATCCGCACCGGGACATGGGAAGGCGCCCTGGTCGTCGGCCCGTGGGGGGACCGACGCCGGGGCGCCTTTCGTCGTGGCCCTCTTCCTCGCCTTCCGGGACGCACCAAGGCCCCGCGTCCGACGTGATCGGACCCGGGGCCGGTACGCGGACCTGAGGCTCAGCGCTCCTCGACGGGCACGAAGTCGCGCTCGACCACGCCGGTGTAGATCTGGCGCGGGCGGCCGATGCGGGAACCCGGCTCCTTGATCATCTCGTGCCACTGGGCGATCCAGCCCGGCAGCCGGCCGAGGGCGAACAGGACCGTGAACATCTCGGTCGGGAAGCCCATGGCCCGGTAGATCAGACCGGTGTAGAAGTCGACGTTCGGGTAGAGGCTGCGCGAGACGAAGTAGTCGTCGGAGAGCGCGTGCTCCTCCAGCTTCAGCGCGATGTCCAGCAGCTCGTCGGACTTGCCGAGGGCGGAGAGGACATCGTGCGCGGCGGCCTTGATGATCTTGGCGCGGGGGTCGAAGTTCTTGTAGACCCGGTGGCCGAAGCCCATCAGGCGGACGCCGTCCTCCTTGTTCTTCACCTTGCGGATGAAGGAGTCGACGTCGCCGCCCGCGTCGCGGATGCCTTCCAGCATCTCCAGCACCGACTGGTTGGCGCCGCCGTGCAGCGGGCCCCACAGGGCGTTGATGCCGGCCGAGATCGACGCGAACATGTTCGCCTGCGAGGAGCCGACCAGGCGGACGGTGGAGGTCGAACAGTTCTGCTCGTGGTCCGCGTGCAGGATCAGCAGCTTGTCCAGCGCGGAGACCACGACCGGGTCCAGGTCGTACTCCTGCGCCGGCACGGAGAACGTCATCCGCAGGAAGTTCTCGACGTAGCCGAGGTCGTTGCGCGGGTAGACGAACGGGTGGCCGACCGACTTCTTGTACGCGTACGCCGCGATCGTCGGAAGCTTGGCGAGCAGCCGGATCGTGGAGAGGTTGCGCTGCTGCTCGTCGAACGGGTTGTGGCTGTCCTGGTAGAAGGTGGACAGCGCCGAGACCACCGACGACAGCATGGCCATCGGGTGCGCGTCGCGCGGGAAGCCCCGGTAGAAGTTCTTGACGTCCTCGTGCAGCAGGGTGTGCTGCGTGATCTCGTTCTTGAACGAGGTGAGCTGGTCGACGGTCGGCAGCTCGCCGTTGATCAGCAGATAAGCGACCTCCAGGAACGTGGAGCGCTCGGCAAGCTGCTCGATCGGGTAGCCGCGGTACCGGAGGATGCCCGCCTCGCCGTCCAGGTACGTAATGGCGGATTTGTAGGCGGCGGTGTTGCCGTAACCGCTGTCCAGCGTCACCAGACCGGTCTGGGCGCGGAGCTTGCCGATGTCGAAGCCCTTGTCACCGACGGTGCTGTCGATCACCGGGTAGGTGTACTCGCCGTCGCCGTACCGCAGTACTACAGAGTTGTCGCTCACGTCTTCCCTCACCGACGTAGTGCCTCATCTTCGAGGTGCCCTGACTGTCTCTACCATCCCCCACTTGGCTCAGGAGAGTGCACTCGGGGTCGACCATCGGGCCTATTGGCGGCACTCAGTGCCGCCAACTTGCTCATACTGCCCCCTCTGTTCCCCTTCGGGAAGTGCTCTGTGACCTTCGCGACTCGTTTGATCGATCATTTTTCCGCGAGGTGGCCTCCGGGGTCCCGGTCAGGGCTGCGCCAGCCGGAAGTCGAGGGCCGTGCAGCGCCGGCCGGCCGACACCGTGCGCACCGCCTGCCCGATCGCCTTGCGGGAACCGACCAGGACGACCAGCTTCTTCGCCCGGGTGACCGCCGTGTAGAGCAGGTTGCGCTGGAGCATCATCCACGCGCCCGTGGTCACGGGGATGACCACCGCCGGGTACTCGCTGCCCTGGGAGCGGTGGATGGTCACCGCGTAGGCATGGGCCAGCTCGTCCAGTTCGTCGAACTCGTACGGCACCTCCTCGTCCTCGTCGGTCAGCACCGTCAGGCGCTGCTCGACCGGGTCGAGCGAGGTGACCACGCCCACGGTGCCGTTGAAGACGCCGTTCTCCCCCTTCTCGTAGTTGTTGCGGATCTGGGTGACCTTGTCGCCGACGCGGAAGACCCGGCCGCCGAACCGCTTCTCGGGGACGTCCGGGCGGCCCGGGGTGACGGCCTGCTGGAGAAGCCCGTTGAGCGTGCCGGCGCCGGCGGGCCCGCGGTGCATCGGCGCGAGGACCTGGACGTCCCGGCGGGGGTCCAGGCCGAACCTGGCCGGGATGCGCCGCGCCGCCACGTCCACGGTGAGCCGGCCGGCCTCCTCGGTGTCGTCCTCGACGAAGAGGAAGAAGTCCTTCATGCCGTCGGTGACGGGGTGCTGTCCGGCGTTGATCCGGTGCGCGTTGGTGACCACGCCGGACTGCTGGGCCTGCCGGAACACCCGGGTCAGCCGCACCGCCGGGACGGGACCGCCCTCGGCGAGCAGGTCCCGGAGCACCTCTCCCGCGCCGACGCTGGGGAGCTGGTCGACGTCCCCCACGAACAGCAGATGCGCCCCCGGCGGTACGGCCTTGACCAGCTTGTTGGCCAGCAGCAGGTCCAGCATCGACGCCTCGTCCACGACCACCAGGTCGGCGTCGAGCGGCCGCTCCCGGTCGTACGCCGCGTCACCGCCCGGCTTCAGCTCCAGCAGCCGGTGCACGGTGGACGCCTCCGCGCCGGTCAGCTCGGCCAGCCGCTTGGCGGCCCGGCCGGTCGGCGCGGCCAGCACGACCTTGGCCCGCTTGGCCCGCGCCAGCTCCACGATCGACCGCACGGTGAACGACTTGCCGCAGCCCGGACCACCGGTCAGCACCGCGACCTTCTCGGTCAGCGCGAGCTTCACGGCCGCCTCCTGCTCGGGCGCGAGGTCGGTGCCCGTGCGCCCCTTCAGCCAGGTGAGCGCCTTGTCCCAGGCGACGTCCCGGAAGGCCGGCATGCGGTCCTGGCCGGTGCGCAGCAGCCTCAGGAGCTGCGCGGACAGGGAGAGTTCGGCGCGGTGGAACGGGACGAGGTAGACGGCGGTGACCGGGTCGCCGCCCTGCGGGTCGGGCACCTTCTCCCGCACCACCCCCGGGTCCTCGCCCTCCGCCGGCTCCGCCGCCAGCTCGCCGAGACACTCGATGACCAGCCCGGTGTCGACCTGGAGCAGCTTCACCGCGTCCGCGATCAGCTTCTCCTCGGGCAGATAGCAGTGCCCCTGGTCGGTGGCCTGGCTCAGCGCGTACTGGAGCCCGGCCTTGACCCGGTCCGGGCTGTCGTGCGGGATGCCGACCGACTGGGCGATCTTGTCGGCGGTGAGGAAGCCGATGCCCCAGACGTCGGACGCGAGCCGGTAGGGCTGGTTCTTCACGACCGAGATCGACGCGTCGCCGTACTTCTTGTAGATCCGCACCGCGATCGACGTCGACACCTCGACGGTCTGGAGGAACAGCATGACCTCCTTGATCGCCTTCTGCTCCTCCCACGCCTCGGCGATCTTCTTCGTCCGCTTCGGGCCGAGGCCGGGGACCTCGATCAGCCGCTTCGGCTCCTCCTCGATGATCCGCAGGGTGTCCGTGCCGAAGTGCTGGGTGATCCGGTCGGCGAAGACCGGCCCGATGCCCTTGACCAGGCCGGAGCCGAGGTAGCGCCGGATGCCCTGGACGGTGGCCGGCAGCACGGTGGTGTAGTTCTCCACCGTGAACTGCTTGCCGTACTGCGGGTGCGAGCCCCACCGGCCCTCCATCCGCAGCGACTCCCCCACCTGCGCGCCGAGCAGCGCGCCGACGACGGTGAGCAGATCACCGGCGCCCCGGCCGGTGTCGACCCGGGCGACCGTGTAGCCGTTCTCCTCGTTGGCGTACGTGATCCGCTCCAGGACGCCTTCGACGACAGCGAGCCTTCGTTCACCGGGAGCGGCGCCTGCGGACTGGTTGGGCATGATCCGACGGTACCCGTGGGGTGTGACAGCACCGCGGCGGCGGTCCTCCGGTCCCTCCGGGTCACGATTGGGTCTCGGGCTGGCCCCACCCCCTTGCCAGTCGCTCGTGTAATCGATTCCAATCCTCCGTGTAATCGATTCCACGAGGAGGTGGAACGACGATGGCGAGCATCAAGGACGTTGCCGCCGGGGCCGGGGTGTCCGTCGCCACCGTGTCGCGCGTGCTCAACGGGCATCCGTCGGTCAGCGCGGAGGCGAGGAAGCGGGTGCTGGCCGCCGTCGAGGCGCTGGGGTACCGGCCGAACGCCCTGGCGCGATCGCTGCGGACGGACCAGACCCGCACCCTCGGGCTGGTCATCAGCGATGTGCTGAACCCGTACTTCACCGAGCTGGCGCGGTCCGTGGAGGAAGAGGCCCGCGCGCTCGGGTACAGCGTGATCATCGGGAACGCCGACGAGCGGCCCGAGTTGCAGGACCACCACGTCACGACGCTGCTGGACCGGCGTATCGACGGACTGCTGGTGTCGCCCACCGACGGCGGGTCGCCCCGGATGCTCGAAGCCGCGCGTGGCGGGACGCCGATGGTGTTCGTGGACCGGTGGATACCGGGCGTCGACGTGCCGGTGGTGCGGTCGGACGGCCGGGATGCCGTACGGGATCTCGTCGCGCATCTGCACGGGCTCGGGCACCGCAGGCTGGCGATCATCGCCGGGCCGGCGGCGACCACCACCGGACGCGAGCGGGTGGACGCCTTCCGGGCGGCGCTCGGGGAGTTCGGGCTGCCGCTGCCCGCCGACCACATCGGCCAGGGCGACTTCCAGGCGGACAGCGGGCGGCGGGTCACCGAGGGGTTCCTCGACCTGCCCGAGCCGCCCGAGGTCGTGTTCGCCGCCGACAACCTGATGGCGCTGGGCGCCCTGGACGCCGTACGGGCGCGGGGGCTGCGGGTGCCGGAGGACATCGCGCTGGCCGCGTTCGACGACATCCCGTGGTTCGTGCACACCGATCCGCCGGTCACCGCCATCGCCCAGCCCACGGGGGAGCTGGGCCGGGCCGCCGTACGGGCACTGGTCGACCGGATCGAGGGGCGGCGCCCGGAGTCGGTGGCGCTGCCCGCGCGACTGGTGGTGCGGCGCTCCTGCGGGGCGCCCGGTTCCTCCCCGCACTCCCCCGACTCCCCCGACTCCCCCGACTCCCCCGACTCCCCCGTCTCCCCTGCTTCTTCCGCCTCTTCCGCCTCTTCCGTACGAAGGAGTACGCCGTGAGCGACCCGGACGAGTTGCTGCGCATCGAGGGCATCCGCAAGGTCTTCCCCGGCGTGGTCGCGCTCGACGGCGTGGACTTCGATCTGCGCCGGGGCGAGGTGCACGTCCTGCTCGGTGAGAACGGGGCCGGCAAGAGCACCCTGATCAAGACGCTGTCCGGTGCCCACACGCCCGACGCGGGCCGCATCCTCGTCGGGGGCGAGGAGGTGCGGATCGACGGGGCGCAGGACGCCGAGCGGCTCGGGATCGCGACCATCTACCAGGAGTTCAACCTCGTACCGGATCTGACCGTCGCCGAGAACATCTTCCTCGGCCGGCAGCCCCGGCGGTTCGGGATGATCGACCGGAAGGCGATGGAGGCCGAGGCCGCCGAGCTGCTGGAGCGGGTGGGCGTCAGCGTCCCGCCCCGGACACGGGTGCGGGAACTGGGCATCGCACGCCTTCAGATGGTCGAGATCGCCAAGGCGCTGAGCCTGGACGCCCGTGTGCTGATCATGGACGAGCCGACCGCCGTGCTCACCTCGGAAGAGGTGGAGAAGCTGTTCGCCATCGTGCGCAGGCTGCGCGAGGACGGCGTGGGCATCGTCTTCATCACCCATCACCTCGAAGAGATCGCCGCGCTCGGGGACCGGGTCACCGTCATCCGCGACGGGGCCAGTGTGGGGCAGGTGCCCGCCTCCACGCCCGAGGACGAACTCGTACGGCTGATGGTGGGGCGGTCGATCGAGCAGCAGTACCCGCGCGAACCGGCGGACGCCGGCGCGGCGCTGCTCACGGTGGAGGGACTCACCCGCGACGGGGTCTTCCACGACGTCAGCTTCGAGGTGCGGGCCGGCGAGGTCGTCGGCATCGCGGGGCTGGTGGGGGCCGGACGCACCGAGGTGGTGCGGGCCGTCTTCGGCGCCGACCCCTACGACGCGGGCAGCGTGCGGGTCGGCGGCGCGCCGCTGCGGCGGCACGACGTGACCGCCGCGATGGCCGCCGGGATCGGACTGGTGCCCGAGGACCGCAAGGGCCAGGGGCTGGTGCTGGACGCCTCCGTCGAGGAGAACCTCGGGCTGGTGACGCTCCGGTCGGCCTCCCGCGCGGGGCTCGTCGATCTGAAGGCCCAGCGCGAGGCCGCCGCCCGGATCGCCGGGCAGCTCGGTGTGCGGATGGCCGGTCTCGGCCAGCAGGTGCGCACCCTCTCCGGCGGCAACCAGCAGAAGGTCGTCATCGGCAAGTGGCTGCTGGCCGACACCCGGGTGCTGATCCTCGACGAGCCGACCCGGGGCATCGACGTCGGCGCCAAGGTCGAGATCTACCAGCTCGTCAACGAGCTGACCGCGCAGGGCGCCGCCGTCCTGATGATCTCCAGCGATCTGCCCGAGGTGCTCGGCATGAGCGACCGGGTGCTGGTGATGGCGCAGGGCCGGATCGCCGGCGAACTCGCCGCCGGGGAAGCCACCCAGGACGCCGTGATGGCGCTCGCCGTCGGCACCACGAACCACAGCAACGGAACGGAGGCCCCCGGTGGCCACTGACACCCTCAAGAGCAAGCCGGGCGCCTCGGGCGGGCTGCGCCGCCTGCTGCTCGACAACGGCGCGCTGACCGCGCTGATCGTCCTCGTCATCGCCATGTCGGCGCTCTCCGGGGACTTCCTGACCACCGACAACCTGCTCAACGTCGGCGTCCAGGCGGCGGTGACCGCGATCCTGGCGTTCGGCGTCACCTTCGTGATCGTCTCGGCGGGCATCGACCTGTCGGTCGGTTCGGTGGCCGCGCTGTCGGCGACCGTGCTGGCGTGGACCGCGTCGCAGGCCGGGGTGCCGGTGCCGATAGCCGTGCTGCTGGCGGTGCTGACCGGTGCCGCGTGCGGCCTGGTCAACGGTTTCCTCGTGTCGTACGGGAAGCTGCCGCCGTTCATCGCGACGCTGGCCATGCTGTCGGTGGGGCGCGGGCTGTCGCTGGTGATCTCGCAGGGCTCGCCGATCCCGTTCCCCGACTCGGTCTCGCACCTCGGGGACACGCTGGGCGACTGGCTGCCCGTGCCGGTACTGGTGATGATCGTGCTGGGGCTGGTCACGGCCCTGGTGCTGGGGCGGACGTACATCGGCCGGTCGATGTACGCGATCGGCGGCAACGAGGAGGCCGCGCGGCTGTCGGGGCTGCGGGTGAAGCGGCAGAAGCTGGCGATCTACGCGTTCTCCGGGCTGTTCGCCGCCGCCGCGGGCATCGTGCTCGCCGCCCGGCTGTCCTCCGCGCAGCCGCAGGCCGCGCAGGGGTACGAGCTGGACGCCATCGCCGCGGTCGTCATCGGCGGCGCGTCGCTGGCGGGCGGCACCGGCAAGGCGTCGGGCACGCTGATCGGCGCGCTGATCCTCGCGGTGCTGCGCAACGGCCTGAACCTGCTGTCGGTGTCGGCGTTCTGGCAGCAGGTCGTCATCGGTGTCGTCATAGCCCTGGCCGTGCTGCTGGACACCGCGCGGCGCAAGGCGGGGGCCACCCCGGCCGCTGCCGGTGCCGGCGGCGGCAAGGGCAGGCAGGCGGTCACGTACGTCATCGCGGCCGTGGTCGCCGTCGCGGTGGCCGGCACGACCTCGCTGCTGCACGGCGGGGCCGAGGCGGGCACGAAGCGGAAGATCGGCCTGTCGCTGTCGACGCTGAACAACCCCTTCTTCGTACAGATCCGGGCGGGCGCCCAGGAGGAGGCCCGGAAGCTGGGCGTCGACCTGACCGTCACGGACGCGCAGAACGACGCCTCGCAGCAGGCCAACCAGGTGCAGAACTTCACCAGCGAGGGCCTGTCGTCGGTCGTCGTCAACCCGGTCGACTCCGACGCGGCGGGCCCCTCGGTGCGCTCGGCCAACAAGGCGGACATCCCGGTCGTCGCCGTGGACCGCGGCGTCAACAAGGCGGACACGGCGGCGCTGGTCGCCTCCGACAACGTCGAGGGCGGTGAGCTGGGCGCCGAGGCGCTCGCCGAGAAGCTGGGCGGCAAGGGCACCATCGTGATCCTCCAGGGGCAGGCGGGCACCTCCGCCAGCCGGGAGCGCGGGGCGGGCTTCGCGGCCGGGCTGAAGAAGTACCCGGGCATCGAGGTGGTCGCCCAGCAGCCCGCGGACTTCGACCGCACCAAGGGCCTGGACGTGATGACCAACCTGCTCCAGGCGCACCCCGGCATCACGGGCGTCTTCGCGGAGAACGACGAGATGGCCCTCGGCGCGATCAAGGCGCTGGGCGCCAAGGCCGGGAAGTCCGTGCAGGTCGTCGGCTTCGACGGCACCCCGGACGGGCTGGCGGCCGTACGGAACGGCACGTTGTACGCGTCGGTGGCGCAACAGCCGAAGGAACTGGGCAGGATCGCCGTGGACAACGCGCTGCGGGCAGCCGAGGGGAAGCGGGTCGAGAAGACGGTGAAGGTTCCGGTGAAGGTCGTCACCCGTCAGAACGTGGCCGGTTTCGACGGCTGACAGACAGCACCCGGGCGGGCGGTCGCGTGACCGCCCGCCCTCGTGATTCGAGCGGGGAGACAACCCATGTACGACTACGACCTGCTGGTCGTGGGGTCGGCCAACGCCGACCTGGTGATCGGTGTGGAGCGGCGGCCGGCGGCCGGGGAGACGGTGCTCGGCTCCGACCTGGCCGTCCACCCCGGTGGCAAGGGCGCCAACCAGGCGGTCGCCGCCGCCCGGCTCGGCGCCCGTACGGTGCTGCTGGCCCGGGTCGGCGACGACGACCACGGCAAGCTGCTGCTGGACTCGCAGCGGGCGGCCGGCGTCGACACGGTGGGCGTCCTGGTGGGCGAGGTGCCCACCGGCGTGGCGCTGATCACCGTGGACCCGTCCGGCGACAACAGCATCGTCGTCTCGCCGGGCGCCAACGGGCGGCTGACGCCGGGTGACATCCGGGCCGCGGCCAGCCTCTTCCACGCCTCCCGGGTGGTGTCCACGCAGTTGGAGATCCCGCTGGAGACGGTCGTGGAGGTGGTGCGGAGCCTGGCGCCGGACAGCCGGTTCGTGCTGAACCCGTCCCCGCCGCGGGCGCTGCCCCGCGAGGTGCTGGACGCCTGCGATCCGCTGATCGTCAACGAGCACGAGGCGAAGGTGATCCTCGGGACCTCCCGGGTCGGTGACACGCCCGAGGACTGGGCGCGGGTCCTGCTCGCCAAGGGGCCCCGTTCGGTGGTGATCACGCTGGGCGCGCAGGGCGCGCTGGTGGCGTCGGCGGACGGGGTCCGGCGGGTTCCGGCGGTGCGGGTGGACGCGGTGGACACCACCGGGGCGGGCGACGCGTTCACCGCGGCGCTGGCCTGGCGGCTCGGCACCGGCGAGTCCCTGGCGCAGGCCGCGGCGTACGCGGCGCGGGTCGGGGCGGCGGCGGTCACGAAGGCGGGGGCGCAGGCCTCGTACCCGACGGCGGCGGAGGCCGAGGCCCTGTCCCGTGCCTACCCGGGGGACGGCCCCCGGACCCCCGGCCGGACCCCGCAGGACTCGACCGGCACGGGTCCGCGAGGTGAGGCCCGGTGAAGAAGGCCGGGATACTCAACCGCCACCTCGCCGGCGCCCTCGCCGAGCTGGGGCACGGGGACGGGGTGCTGGTGTGCGACGCGGGGATGCCGGTCCCGGACGGTCCGCGCGTCGTGGACCTGGCGTTCCGGGCCGGGGTGCCGTCGTTCGCGGAGGTCCTCGACGGGCTGCTGGCCGAGCTGGTCGTGGAGGGCGCCACGGCGGCCGAGGAGGTACGGGCGGCGAATCCGCCGGCGGCGGCCCTGCTCGACGGGCACTTCCCCGGCCTGGCACTGGTCCCGCACGAGAGGCTGAAGGAACTGTCGGCGGGCGCACGCCTGGTGGTGCGCACCGGGGAGGCCCGGCCGTACGCCAATGTGCTGCTGCGGTGCGGGGTGTTCTTCTGACGGCCGGTCATGCTTCGAGGGGGCCCGGTCGTCGACCGGGCCCCCTCGGCTTTCCCCCTCCTGCCAGAACACCCGCTGATCCCCCCCGAGATCTCCCCCCGGGGTGTCCTGATGCCAAGTACGACCCGCCGGGCGGGGGAAGGGTTGCACGGGCGTCCGCATTTTTTTCCGACTTCCGGCCGCTCTCTCGTCCCCTTCGCAAACTACGCGCTTGCTGAGCGGCGGCGACCGATCGCTGCCCTATGCGGCCACCCTCCCCGCCCGGAGCAGGTCGCGCAGCGATCGTTGCTGACGAAAGTGCAAACTTTGGCGGAGGTTCCGTCATCTCCTGGGTGTGAGATACGCGACTTCCGGCACCGGAACTGGCACCCCGTCACTTCAGACGCATTTGCAACGGCGCTGGCAGTCGCCTTGATCGCCACAACCGTGGCATCCCCGTCAACCCGCCCGGCACGCCGTGCCGTTCAAGCGGGGCGGCGGCCACCCGTAGGAGTGAGCCGGACTCGCCGTGGTTGTCGCTGGTGACCGGTACTGTATGGCGCTACCACCGCTCCTCGGCAGGGCCGCGCCTCGTGGACTCCCTCGCGAGGTTCACGAACGTGGACCAGGAAGGGGAACGGCCTGATGGCTGCAGAGCCAGAAGGGCACCAGAACACCAAAGCGGACCGGTTCTACAACAAGGTCCGCTGGCTCGGGCCGATCGCCGGGATCTACAAGATCCTGCGGGAGTTCCTGAGCCACTGAGGGAAGAGCCCCGGCCCGAGAGCCGGGGCCCAGCCCGTTCTGGTGCTGCCGGAGAGCCTCATCTCTACAGCCGACAACTTCGGAGATGGGGCTCTCGCTCTGCCCGCAGCGATCTCGTGATCGCCCCGAAAGGGCGACGATTCACGTGCAGCGCGTACGCGCAGCCCCCATCTTGCCTTGCGAGGGAGGCGGTATGCGAGACCTGCCGACGGGTTGAGAGAGTGAACGGATATCTGTTTCCGCTGTGCAATTGCGCATTCGGCCAGCTCAGAAATGCGTTACTCACCCGCAAGCGTGACGCATCCCACAGAAAGGACAGCGGCATCGGGCCCGGCCGAAGCGGGCCGGATGTCCTGAACGCCCCGATCTACCGTCCGGTAGACGGAGTATCCGAATAACGGCCGCATATGCTACAGCACAGCGCTGACAGCGTGGTTCATGTCCTTACCTCCCTCACGTACGGCGCCCGCGTGACCACCCGCTGAGCCGTGTGCGTCACGAACCGGCGGGCCGTCTCGGCCAGCACCTCGCGGCCGTCGCGGGACCACAGCTCCTCGTTGAACAGCTCCACCTCGATGGGGCCGGTGTACCCGGCGGCCTCCACGTAGCCCTGCCACTCGCGCATGTCGATCGAGCCGTCGCCGATCTGGCCGCGGCCGTTGAGGACGCCCTCGGGCAGGGGGGTCGTCCAGTCGGCGAGCTGGAAGGTGTGGATGCGGCCGCCCGCGCCCGCTCGGGCGATCTGCGCGGGGGCCCGGTCGTCCCACCAGATGTGGTACGTGTCGACGGTGACGCCGACCTGGTGGGCGGGGAAGCGTTCGGCGAGGTCCAGGGCCTGCGTGAGGGTGGAGACCACACAGCGGTCGGCCGCGTACATGGGGTGCAGCGGCTCGATGGCCAGGCGGACGCCGTGTTCCCCGGCGTAGGGGGCGAGTTCGGCGAGCGCGTCGGCGATGCGTTCGCGGGCGGCGGTCAGGCTGCGCTCGCCCGGGGGCAGGCCGCCGGAGACCAGGACCAGGGTGTCGGTGCCGAGGGCGGCGGCCTCGTCGACGGCCCGCCGGTTGTCGGCCAGGGCCGCGGCCCGCGCGTCCGGGTCGGCGGCGGTGAGGAAGCCGCCCCGGCACAGGGTGGTGACGGCCAGGCCGGCGTCGCGGACCAGCTTGGCCGCCGCCTCCACGCCGTACTCCTGGACGGGTTCGCGCCACAGGCCGACGTTGACCACGCCCAGGTCGCGGCAGGCGGCGGTCAGTTCGGGCAGGGTGAGCTGCCTGACCGTCATCTGGTTGATGCTGAAGCGTGCGAGATCGGTCACCGGTCGACTCCGTACAGCGCGAGCAGGGTCCGCATCCGCTCCTCGGCGAGCTTGGGGTCGGGGAACAGCCCCAGACCGTCGGCGAGTTCGTAGGCGCGGGCGAGGTGGGGCAGGGAACGGGCCGACTGCAGGCCGCCGACCATCGTGAAGTGGCGCTGGTGGCCGGCCAGCCAGGCGAGGAACACCACGCCCGTCTTGTAGAAGCGGGTCGGGGCCTGGAAGAGGTGGCGGGACAGCTCCACCGTGGGGTCGAGGAGGGCCCGGAAGCCCGGCACGTTCCCCGTGTCCAGGACCCGGACCGCCTCGGCGGCCAGCGGGCCGAGCGGGTCGAAGATGCCGAGCAGGGCGTGGCTGAAGCCCTGCTCGTCGCCGGCGATCAGCTCGGGGTAGTTGAAGTCGTCGCCGGTGTAGCAGCGCACGCCGTGCGGGAGGCGGCGGCGCAGCTCGACCTCGCGCCGGGCGTCGAGCAGCGAGACCTTGATGCCGTCGACCTTGTCGGGGTGGGCGGCGATGACCTCCAGGAAGGTGCCGGTCGCCGTGTCCAGGTCGGAGGAGCCCCAGTAGCCCTCCAGGGCCGGGTCGAACATGGGGCCGAGCCAGTGCAGGACGACGGGTTCGGCGGCCTGGCGCAGCAGATGGCCGTAGACCTCCAGGTAGTCCTCGGGGCCGCGGGCCGTGGCGGCCAGCGCGCGGGAGGCCATCAGGACGGCCTGGGCGCCGGCCTCCTCGACGACGGCGAGCTGCTCCTCGTAGGCGGCGCGGATCTCGGCGAGGGTGAAGGGGCCGGCGGGGGCGAGCTGGTCGGTGCCCACGCCGCAGGCGATCCGGCCGCCGGCCGCCCTGGCCTCGGCGGCGGAGCGGCGGATCAGCTCGGCCGCGCCCGCCCAGTCCAGGCCCATGCCGCGCTGGGCGGTGTCCATCGCCTCGGCGACGCCCAGGCCGTGCGACCACAGGTGGCGGCGGAAGGCGAGGGTGGCGTCCCAGTCCACGGCGGCCGGCGCGTCGGGGCCGGCATCGGCGTACGGGTCGGCGACGACATGCGCCGCGGAGAAGACCGTACGCGAGGTGAAAGCGCTTCCGGGGGTGAGCGCGAGGGGCTCGCCGCGGGGTTCGTACGCCCGCAGCGTGCCGTCGGCGCCCGGCAGGTGGAGGGTCACAGCGCGATCTCCGGTACGTCGAGACGGCGGCCCTCGGCGGAGGACCTGAGGCCCAGCTCGGCCAACTGGACGCCGCGGGCGCCGGCCAGCAGGTCCCAGTGGTAGGGGGCGTCGGCGTAGACGTGCTTGAGGAACAGCTCCCACTGGGCCTTGAAGCCGTTGTCGAACTCCCCGTTGTCCGGGACCCGCTGCCACTGGTCGCGGAAGACCTCGGTGGCGGGGATGTCCGGGTTCCAGACCGGCTTGGGGGTGGCGCTGCGGTGCTGGACGCGGCAGTCGCGCAGCCCGGCGACGGCGGAGCCCTCGGTGCCGTCGACCTGGAACTCGACCAGTTCGTCGCGGTTGACGCGCACCGCCCAGGAGGAGTTGATCTGCGCGATCGCGCCGCCCTCCAGCTCGAAGATGCCGTACGCGGCGTCGTCGGCGGTGGCGTCGTAGGGCTTGCCGTTCTCGTCCCAGCGCTGCGGGATGTGGGTGGCGGTGACGGCCTGCACCGACCGCACCCGGCCGAACAGCTCGTGCAGCACGTACTCCCAGTGCGGGAACATGTCGACGACGATGCCGCCGCCGTCCTCCGCGCGGTAGTTCCAGGACGGGCGCTGGGCCTCCTGCCAGTCGCCCTCGAAGACCCAGTAGCCGAACTCGCCGCGCACCGAGAGGACCCGGCCGAAGAAGCCGCCGTCGATGAGGCGCTTGAGCTTGAGCAGGCCCGGCAGGAACAGCTTGTCCTGGACGACGCCGTGCTTGACGCCCTTCTCCTCGGCCAGGCGGGCGAGCGCGAGGGCGCCGTCGAGGCCGGTGGCGGTGGGCTTCTCGGTGTAGATGTGCTTGCCCGCGGCGATCGCCTTGCGGATCGCCTCCTCGCGGGCCGAGGTCACCTGCGCGTCGAAGTAGATCTCGACGCTGTCGTCGGCGAGGACGGCGTCCAGGTCCGTCGAGACGTGCTCCAGGCCGTGCTGTTCGGCGAGCGCCCTGAGCGCGTACTCACGGCGGCCGACCAGGACCGGCTCCGGCCACAGCACGGTGCCGCCGCCGAGGTCGAGGCCGCCCTGTTCGCGGAGGGCCAGGATGGAGCGGACGAGGTGCTGGCGGTAGCCCATGCGCCCGGTCACACCGTTCATGGCGATACGCACCGTCTTGCGTGTCACGTCATTCCCTTCGTACACGGTCCGTGCGCCGCCTCCGCCGGGACGGGCGTGATAGCAAGCGCTTTCTATCTGATACGAAGCTAGCCTGTGGGCGGTGGTCTGGACAAGACCGCGGCCGGGGTTCGACGGGCGGCTTCAGGACGAGGCGGCTTCAGGACGACGAGGCGGAGGACGAGGACATGACGGTGACCCTGGCGGACGTGGCGGCCCGCGCGCAGGTCTCCCCCGCGACGGTGTCGCGCGTGCTGAACGGGAACTACCCCGTCGCCGCGTCCACCCGGGAACGGGTGCTGAAGGCGGTCGACGAGCTGGACTACGTGCTCAACGGCCCGGCCAGCGCGCTGGCCGCCGCCACGTCCGACCTGGTCGGCATCCTGGTGAACGACATCGCCGACCCGTTCTTCGGGATCATGGCGGGGGCGATCCAGTCGGAGATCGGCGGGCCCGGCGGCCGGGCGGGCGGCGAGAGACTCGCGGTGGTCTGCAACACCGGCGGCTCGCCGGAGCGCGAGCTGACCTACCTCACCCTGCTGCAACGGCAGCGGGCGGCGGCGGTGGTGCTGACCGGCGGGGCGGTGGAGGACGCGCCGCACAAGGCGGCCGTGGCGGCGAAGCTGCGCAAACTGGGGGACGCGGGGACCCGGGTGGTGCTGTGCGGGCGGCCGCCGGCGCCGGAGACCGGGGCGATCGCGCTGACCTTCGACAACCGGGGCGGCGGGCGGGAGCTGACCGAGCACCTGATCGGGCTCGGCCACCGCAGGCTCGGCTACATCGCGGGCCCCGAGGAGCGCACGACCACCCGGCACCGGCTGGAGGGCCACCGCGCCGCGCTCGCCGCGCACGGCATCGCGGAGGACCCGCGCTGGACCGTCCACGGCCGCTACGACCGGCGCTCCGGTTACGAGGCGACCCTCGAACTCCTGCGCAGGGACCCGTCGCTGACCGCCGTGGTCGCCGCGAACGACTCCGTCGCGCTGGGCGCGTGCGCGGCGCTGCGGGAGGCCGGGCTGCGGATTCCGGCGGACGTGTCGGTGGCCGGGTTCGACGACCTGCCGTTCAGTATCGACGCGGTGCCGGCGCTGACGACGGTCCGGCTGCCGCTGGCCGAGGCGGGGGCGCGGGCGGGGCGCATCGCCATGGGGCGGGAGGAGGCGCCGCCCGGGGGGATCGCCACGGTGCGGGGGGAGTTGATGGTGCGGGGGTCCTCCGGGGGGCCTCGGTCGTGAGGTGACCCCGCGTCCGCGCGGGTGTCGTCCGGGGGCTGCCGTCCCCGGGCCCCGCTCCGGCCCGCGGCCTCGTCCTCGAACGCCGGACGGACCGGATCTCGCGCCGGACCGATGACTTCCGGAGCGGCGGGCGGTCTGATGGTGCGTAGCTGTTCGGACGGATCTTCAGGAGTGAGCCCGGTGCGTATCGTGATCAGTGAGTTCATCAGCCTCGACGGGGTGGTGCAGGCGCCGGGCGGGCCCGAGGAGGACACCGACGGCGGGTTCGCGCACGGGGGCTGGACGCACCCGTACTTCGACCCGGAGGTGGTCGGCGGGTCCTTCGACGAGGCGCTGCGCGGGGCCGAGGCGCTGCTGTACGGGCGGCGGACCTGGCAGGTGATGGCGCAGGCGTGGCCCGCGCAGGCCGGCGACCCCTTCGCGGACCGGATCAACGCGCTGCCGAAGTACGTCGTCTCCGACAGCCTCGGCGATGCCGACATGGTGTGGAACACCACCCGGGTGCCCGGGTCGCAGGCCGTGGCGAAGCTGCGCGAGCTGCGGGCGGAGGGCGGGGACGGCGGACTGCTGCTGATGGGCAGCCCCTCGCTGGTCCGGCTGCTGCTGAGCGAAGGGCTCGTGGACGAGCTGCGGCTGGTGGTGATGCCGGTGGTGCTCGGCGGCGGCAAGAGCGTCTTCCCCGCCGACGGTGTGCTGCGCGCGTTCGAGCTGGTCTCCACGACCGCCGCGCCGACCGGCGCCCAGGTGTGCGTCTACCGGGCGGCGCCCGGCGCCTGAGCCACCGCGGACGACCGCGCCCCCGGCGGCCAGGCACCCGGAGTGACCTGCTCCGCAGCGGGTACGTCGGTTGGCATGAAGCTGGCGTTCTCCACCCTCGGCGTCCCCGGTCTGCCCGTCACCGACGTGCTGCGGCTCGCGACCGAGCACGGCTACCACGGTGTCGAACTCCGCGCCCACCCCGAGGAACCGGTCCATCCGGGGCTGTCGCCCGCCGAGCGGGCCGCGGTGGCCGACCGGTTCGCGGCGGCGGGCGTCGAGATCCTCGCCGTCGCCGGGTACACCCGGGTCGCCGCCCCCGGTGACGACGGACCCGTCCTCGCCGAACTCCACGACCTGCTGGGCCTCGCCCGCGACCTGGGCGCCCCGTACGTCCGGGTCTTCCCCGGCGGCGGCGGGCAGAGCCCCGAGGAGGCCGACGCGACGGCCGCGCGGCGGCTGGGCACCGCCGCCGAGTGGGCCACCGACGCGGGGGTGCGGCTGCTGCTGGAGACCCATGACTCGCACCGCACCGGCGCCGACGCGATGCGCGTCCTCGGGCTGGTCGGCCACCGGCAGGCCGGCGCCCTGTGGGACGTGATGCACACCTGGCTGGGCGGCGAGCAGCCGACGGACTCCTTCGCGGCCCTCTCCCCCCACCTCGGCTACCTCCAGGTCAAGGACATCGCCTCCGCCGAGGACACCACGCCGCTGCCGCTGGGCGACGGGGTGCTGCCGCTCGCCGAGTGCGTGGAGCTGCTCACCCGGCACGACTGGGAGGGCTGGCTGTGCTGGGAGTACGAGAAGCGGTGGTACGAGGACGCCGCCCCGCTGCCCGGACTGCTGGACGCGGGACGGCGGTACCTGGACAAGCTGCTGAGCGAATCGGCCTGAGCGGGACGGACGTGGCCGGGCCGGCCCGAGCCGGTCCGCGTGGCCGGGCCGGCCGGTGGGGTCAGTGGGCGCGGCGGGGCTGGGGGACCGGGCCGGTGCGGCTCGGGGCCGGGTGGCGCAGGCGCCGGTTGTCGCTGATCACGTACGTCTTCACGGTGCGCTCGGCGCGCTGCGGCACGGGCCGCGGCGGGCGCGGGCCGGGCGGCGCGAGGGCCTCCGGCACCTCCGCGTCCGGCACCGCCCCGAACTCCTTCTCCTCCTCGGCCGGCTGCTCCGGCTCGCTCCCCGCCCGGTGCCGGGGCGCCGTCCGCCGGGGCGGGCGGGTCAGCGTGACCTGGCGTACGAGCTGCTGGAAGCAGGCCAGTGAGGCGAGCCCCGGCAGGGCCGCGGCGGCGATGTCGATGACGGTGCCCGGCGCCTGGACCACGCAGAGGAAGACCGAGATCAGCGAGAAGACCAGGACGACGCACCAGGAGTGCACGGCACGGCGCTGGTGCAGTGCCGCCCGCAGCACGGACAGCGAGGCCACCAGCCAGGGCCCGAAGACCAGCAGGGGCCACCAGGACACCACCCCGGACTGGAGCCGGGTCACGGCGACGACGCGCAGGGGGTCGTAGGCGACCACTCCGCTCAGCAGGCTCACCGCGCTGGCGATGACGGTGACGAGGGCGGCGGTGAGGTAACTGACGGCGTCCAGTCCGCGCGGGCCGCGCCGCTCGCGCACCTTGCGGTGGCTGTGGGCGGCGTCCCGCAGGGGCGGCAGCTCCGTCGTGATCTCCTGGAGGTCGCCGAGCGGGCTGCCGGGCGCGGGGGCCGCCGCCGGGGCCTCTCCGGGCGGCGGCGGGACGTCCGGGCGCTGTTCCGCGAGGGCGTCCTGGAGCAGGAAGGCCAGTTCCTCGGCCGGGTCCCAGGTCATGTCGGGGACCAGGGGCGGCGGGGCGTACTCCGGGGCGGGGGCGCGGTGCCGGCCGTCGCCGGGCGGGAAGTCGTAGGTGCCGAGGGGATGCGGGTCCTGGAAGTGCGGGCGGTATGCGGATTCCTCGCCGTACATCATGCGACCCCGGTCATTCCGCCCGCGAGAACGCGGGTCGCTCATTCACTGCGCGTGCGATCCGGCCCGTCTCCCGGAATGTCACGGGGAGCCGGCCCCCCTCAGTCACCTTGGTCATGTTCGACTAACGCGACGGTGAACCCGCTGGGTACGTGGCACACGAGTGAATGACCGGCCCGACAAGTCCTATCGGTGAGCCGGTGTCGAGGCGCTTACGGGACGAGCGAGGAAGCACTGTTCTCGTGGGCCTGTCCGGTTGCCTGTCCGGTTGTCCGTGCGGTTGTCGGTGCGGCTGCCCGCGCGGTTGTCTTCCCGGTCGGTTCCCGGTGCGTTTCCGCCGGGTCCGCCGGTCCGGTGCCGGGCGCCGTCCGGCGGCGGGGCGGCAGCGAGGTCAGCGCGACCCCGCCGACCAGCAGGGCCGCCGCGCACCAGCGCAGCGGGGAGACCGGCTCGCCGAGGAACAGGGCCGCCGACGACATCCCGAAGACCGGCACCAGGAGCGAGAACGGGGCGACCGCGGAGGCCGGGTGGCGGCGCAGCAGCCAGCCCCAGGCGCCGAAGCCGAAGACGGTCGCGACCCAGGCGACGAAGAGGACCGTGCCCGCGCCCTGCCGGTCCAGAGCGCGCAGCGCCGCCAGGTCCCGGGCGGGCCCCTCGGTCAGCAGGGACAGGCCGAGCAGCGGCAGGACCGGGACGGTGCTCACCCACACCATGAAGTTCAGCGCGTCCGGCGGCGCCGCCTTGCGGGTCAGCACGTTGGACACGCCCCAGCAGAACGCCGCCGCGATCACCAGCGCGAAGGCGCCCAGCGGGCCCGAGGCACCTTCGTCGACCGCCGCGACGCCGATGCCGGCGAGGGCGACCAGCATGCCCGCCGCCCGTATCCGCGTGGGCCGTTCGCCCAGTACGGCGGCGGCGATGACGGCCGTGAACACCGCCTGCACCTGGAGCACCAGGGAGGTCAGCCCGGCCGGCATCCCCGCGTCCATGCCGAGGAACACCAGGCCGAACTTGGCCACGCCCAGGGCGACGCCGACCGCGACGATCCACTTCCAGGCCACCTTCGGGCGGCCGACGAGGAACACCGCGGGCAGCGCCGCCACCAGGAAGCGCAGGGCGGAGAAGAGGAGCGGCGGGAAGTGGTCGAGGCCGATCTCGATGACGGTGAAGTTCACGCCCCACACGGCGGCGACGAGAACGGCGAGGAAGAGATGTGACGGTCGCATGCGTCGAGGATCACCTTCCCGCACCGTGAAGCACCAGCGATGATTGCTGCACTGTCGGATGAAGCGATGCTGAATGAACGAGGGGTCCCCATGCTCGACCTACAGCGGCTGCGGGCCCTGCACGCGGTCTCCGTGCACGGCACGGTCGGGGCCGCCGCCACGGCGCTCGGCTACACGCCGTCCGCCGTGTCCCAGCAGATCGCCAAGTTGGAACGGGAGACCCGCACCGTCCTCCTGGAACGGGCGGGCCGGGGCGTCCGGCTCACCGACGAGGCCCGGCAACTGGCCGATACGGCACAGGAGTTGCTGGCGATCGTGGAGCGGGCGGAGACGCGGCTGGAGGAGGGGCGGGGGCGGCCGGCCGGGAAGCTGACGATCGCCGCGTTCGCGTCGGCGGCGCGCGGTCTGCTGCCCGCCGTGCTCGCCGACCTCGCCCGCCGGCACCCCGCGCTGGACGCCCGGCTCACCGAGGTCGACCCGCACCTCTCCGTCGACCTGGTCGCCAAGGGGGCCGTCGACCTGGTGGTGGCGCACGACTGGGACATCGCGCCGCTGCCCGCGCCGGCCGGGGTGGAGCACGCGGCCATCGGCGACGACCTGTGCGACCTGCTGGTCCCCGAGGGGCACCCGTTCGCCGGGCGGGCGGCGGTACGGCGGCAGGAACTGGGCGGTGAGCGGTGGATCTGCCAGCCGCCCGGCCGGGTCTGCCACGACTGGCTCCAGCGCACCCTGCGCGCCGCCGGGCACGAACCGGACATCGTCCACCAGGCCGACGAGAACCCGACGCTGGTCGCGCTGGTCGCCGCCGGACTCGGGGTGGCGCTGATCCCCCGCCTCGGGCGCGGGCCGCTGCCCGCGGGGGTGGTGGAGGTGCCGCTGGACCCTATGCCGGTGCGGCACCTGTACGCCCTGTGGCGCGCGGGCGCGGCCCGCCGCCCCGCCATCGCGGAGACCGTACGGTCGCTGCGGGCGCACTGGCCGGCGGCGGCGTCCCACCCCCGCAACTGACGCTCCGGGCCGCCCCCGCCCCTCGGGCGGCCCCCCGCCCCGTGCCTGTGCGTTCCCTTGACTGGCAGAAACTTCCCGGATATTGGTGACACCTCGGAAGTTTCCTTCACCGGCCTCCGGAAGGAGCGCACGTGCCCGACAGCAGCACGGGAAGCACCGGAAGCACCGCCCGGCCCTCCAGACGTACGGTCCTCGCCGCCGGCGCGGGCGTCACCGCGGCCCTGGCCGCCGGCGGCACCGCGTCCGCCCGGCCCGCCGCCCCCGCCGGCGAGGCCCGGCTCCGCTCCCTCGTCTCCCGGATGACCCTTGAGGAGAAGGTCGGCCAGCTCTTCGTGATGCGGGTCTACGGCCACTCCGCCACCGCCCCCGACCAGGCCGACATCGACGCCAACCTCGCGGAGATCGGCGTCCGCACGGCCGCCGAGCTGATCGCCAGGTACCGGGTCGGCGGCATCATCTACTTCGCCTGGGCGCACAACACCCGCGACCCCCGGCAGATCGCCGCCCTGTCCAACGGCATCCAGAAGGCGTCCCTGGCGCAGGAGCGCGGGCTGCCCGTGCTGATCTCCACCGACCAGGAGCACGGCGCAGTGGCCCGGGTGGGCGAGCCGGCCACGCTGTTCCCCGGCGCCATGGCGATCGGCGCGGGCCGCTCCCGCGCCGACGCCCGCAGGCTGGGCCGGATCGCGGGCGCCGAACTGCGCGCGATGGGCATCCGCCAGGACTACGCCCCCGTCGCCGACGTGAACGTGAACCCGGCCAACCCGGTGATCGGCGTCCGTTCCTTCGGCGCCGACCCGGGGGCCGTGGCCTCGCTGGTGGCGGCGGAGGTGACCGGGTACCAGGGGTCCGGGGTCGCCGCCTGCGCCAAGCACTTCCCCGGGCACGGGGACACCGCCGTCGACAGCCACACCGGCTTCCCCGTCATCACGCACAGCCGCGCGCAGTGGGAGGAACTGGACGCCCCGCCGTTCCGGGCGGCGATCGCGGCGGGCATCGACTCCATCATGACCGCCCACCTCATGGTTCCCGCCCTCGACGACTCCGGTGACCCGGCCACCCTCTCCCGCCCCATCGTCACCGGCCTGCTCCGCGAGGAACTGGGCTACGACGGGGTCGTGGTCACCGACTCCCTCGGCATGGAGGGCGTGCGCACCAAGTACGGCGACGAGCGGGTGCCGGTGCTGGCCCTGAAGGCGGGCGTCGACCAGCTCCTCAACCCGCCCGACCTGGACCTGGCGTGGAACGGCGTCCTGACGGCCGTACGGAACGGGGAACTGTCCGAGGCCCGCCTTGAGGAATCGATCCTGCGGGTGCTGCGGCTGAAGGCGAAGCTGGGCCTGTTCCGGGACCCGTACACCTCCGCGCGGGAGGTGGACCGCACCGTGGGCACCCGCGCGCATCTGGCGGCGGCCGACCGGATCGCCGAGCGGACCACGACCCTGCTGGTCAACGAGGGAGACCTGCTGCCGCTGTCCCGGCGGCGGACGCCGAGGCTGCTCGTGGTGGGCGCCGACCCGGCCTCCCCGTCGGGCACCACCGGCCCGCCGACCACCGTGCTCGCGGGCGCCCTCACCGAACTGGGCTTCACCGCCACCGCCCTGTCCACCGGCACCGCCCCCACCTCCGCCACCGTGGCCCGCGCGGTCGCCGCGGCCGCAGACGCGGACGCGGTCGTCGTGACCACCTACAACGTCACCGCGACCAGCGGCCAGCGCACCCTGGTGCGGGAACTGCTGGCCACCGGCCGGCCGGTCGTCGCGGTCGCCGTGCGCAACCCGTACGACGTGGCCCGGCTGCCGGACGTCCCGGCCGTGCTGGCCGCCTACTCCTGGACCGACGTGGAGGTGCGGGCCGCGGCCCGGGTGATCGCCGGCCGGGCGGAGCCGCGCGGCAGGCTGCCGGTGCCGGTGGTGCGGGCGGACGATCCGGCGACGGTGCTGTACCCGGTCGGGTACGGCCTGACGTACCGGTCGTGACGGCCGCGCCCCGCCGGGACGGACGGCTTTCGTCCCGGCGGGGCGGCGGGCTGCCGCGGCTCACGGGCGCAGCGCGGGCTCCCGTTCCACGTCGCGCCGGTCCAGCTTCGCGTCGAAGCGCGCCAGCGGCCTGGCCGCCGACGGGTCCTCCTGGACGGCGGCGGGCGCGACGCCCGCCCAGTCGAGGACCCGGGCGGTGGCGAGCGCCTTCTGCTCCGGGACCAGTCCGGCGACGTTGGCGCCGTGGTTCATGCCGGGCGCGGTGAAGACGTAGGAGTCACGCGCCCCCTTGCCCAGGCGGAACGGTTCGGCGCCCCACGGGTCGTTCTGCCCGTACACGAACAGCATCTGCCGGGCGTTGCGCTGGACCCACGCGTCCACGTCGTCCATCACGAACGGCTGGAACCGCATCGGGATGTCCCGGGGCACGAAGTTGCGCGGCGGCTGGTAGCCGTAGCGGATGTACTTCTTCTCGATGTGCGGGAAGTGGATGGTCGGCGCCCCGAGCTGGGTGCCCGCCTGGTAGTAGTACGGCGTGTACGGGGTCAGGCCCTGGTCGGTGTAGGCGGTGAAGCCGGAGATCGTGTCGACGGAGGTCCAGATGTCGTCGTCGGTGGCGTTCTTCGCGTCCGCCGGGATCGTGTCGCAGTCCTTCAGGGTGCTGTACTGCCAGAAGCCCCAGACGTAGTCGAGGACGACGGCCTCGTAGGCGCGGTCCAGGCTGCCGATGGTGTCGAAGGTGTAGCCGTTCTCGGCGGCGTACGCCCGGTAGCGGTCCTCCAGCGCGGCCCGGCGCACCAGCGCCTCGCGCTGCACCCCGTTCAGCCGGTCGCGGCACTCCTTGGTGCCGACCGTGGCGAAGAACCGGTCGTACGCCGAGTCCTCCCTGTTCACCACGTCGTTGGGGGCGACGTAGGCGACCACGCCGTCCATGTCGCGCGGGTAGAACCGCTCGTAGTAGGTGGCCGTCATGCCGCCCTTCGAGCCGCCGGTGGAGATCCAGTTCTCGGAGTAGATCTTCTTCAGGGCCGTGAAGATGCGGTGCTGGTCGCTGGCGGCCTGCCAGATGTCCAGCTTCGACCAGTCGGCCGGCTCGGGCCGGGACGGGGTGAAGTAGCGGTACTCCATGGAGACCTGGTTGCCGTCCACGATCTGGGTCGGCTCGCGGCGGCTCGGCGTGGTGGAGACGTTGTAGCCGCCGGTGTAGAAGACCGTCGGGCGGGCGGTGTCCTTGTGCAGCACGGTGATCCGCTGCTGGAAGGTGCCCTTGGACGGGTGCCGGTGGTCGACCGGCTGGGTGTAGCCGAGCACGAAGAAGCGGTAGCCGGGGTACGGCTTCTCCTCGATCAGGCTCATCCCCGGCACGGAGAGAAGCCTGTCCTTGATGTCGGTGGCCTCCGGCTGGGCGGCGGTGGCCGCCCCGGCCGTACTGACGGTGCCTATGAGCACGGCCAGCGCCAGCAGCCATCTGAGCGCCTTGCGCATGCACCCTCCCCTGGGTATCTGACGTCCGCCGGAAGCTATCGGAGCTTCTCGGCGACGCACCAGGGGAGCGCGCGAATCCCTGGGAGAAACCTGTGGATCAGCACAGGACCCAGCCGGAGGTGACCGAGCCGCCGCCGACCCGCCCCTCCACCCACACACAGCGCTGACCGGCGTGCACGGTCACCGGTCCGGCCCGGTAGGCGTACCTGCCCTTGTCCACGACCGGCCGGCCGCCGCGCGCCCGGAGGCTGACCGACATCGTCCGCTTGGTGCCGGGCTTCTTGGGCAGGGTGACGGCGCAGACGTATCCGTCGCGCTTGTGCACGACGACGGAGCCGGTGGAGAACGGCAGGGTGCGCACCGTGCGCCCCGGACAGGACGAGGCCGCCAGCGCGTCCTGGGGCGCGGCGACGACGAGCAGCCCGGCGGCGGCCAGCAGGGCCGCGCCGAGCCCCAGTCGCCGGTGGATCGCGGCGCTCCGGGTCACCAGGACCCCTCCTCCGTACGGCGGTCATGGGCGTACGGCTGTACGGACGCACGACACCCACCGCACGGTTGCGCGATTCTCATCGGGTCGCGCCGACCGGCTCCCCGGGCCCGTCCGCCCCGACGAAGGTCCGCCACAGCGCCGCGTACCGGCCGTCGCGGGCGAGGAGTTCCTCGTGCGTGCCGTCCTCGGCGACCCGGCCGCGGTCCATCACCACGACCCGGTCGGCGCGGGCGGCGGTGGTCAGCCGGTGCGCGACCACCAGGGTGGTACGCCGGCCCGACAACCGGTCGGCGGCCTGGTTGACCTGCGCCTCCGTGGCCAGGTCCAGGGCTGCGGTCGCCTCGTCCAGGAGCAGCACGTCCGGGTCGACCAGTTCGGCGCGGGCCAGCGCGATCAACTGCCGCTGCCCGGCGGAGAGGTTGCGTCCGCGCTCGGCGACCTCGTGCAGGTAGCCGCCCTCCAGGGTGGCGATCATCTCGTGGGCGCCGACCGCGCGGGCCGCCGCCTCCACCTCGGCGTCGGTGGCGTCCGGGCGGCCGTAGGCGATGGCGTCCCGGACGGTGCCGGGGAACAGGTACGCCTCCTGCGGGACGACCCCGAGCCGGTGCCGGTAGGCGGTCAGGTCGAGGTCCCTGAGGTCCCGGCCGTCGACGGTGACCCGGCCGCCGGTCGGGTCGTAGAACCGGGCCACCAGCTTCACCAGCGTCGACTTGCCCGCGCCGGTCTCCCCGACGAACGCCACCGTCTGCCCCGCCGGAATCCGCAGGGTCACGCCGGTGAGGGCCTCCTCCTCGTCGCCGTACCGGAAGCGCACGTCCTCGAAGGCGATCTCGCCCCGCAGCGAGGGCACGTCCAGCGGCTTCGCGGCGGCCCTGGTGGAGGCCGGCTCGCGCAGCAGTTCCTGGATGCGGCCGAGCGAGACGGCGGCCTGCTGGTAGCCGTCGAAGACCTGGGACAACTGCTGCACGGGCGCGAAGAACAGGTCGATGTAGAGCAGGTACGCCACCAGCGCGCCGGTCGTCAGCGTCGCGTCGTCGATGCGGGCACCGCCCACGATCATGACGGCCGCGGCGGCGACGGAGGACAGGAACTGCACGAACGGGAAGTACACCGAGATCAGCCACTGCCCGCGGACCCGGGCCTCGCGGTAGCTCGCGCTGCGCTCGGCGAACCGCCGCCCGCCGTCCGTCTCGCGCCGGAACGCCTGCACGATCCGCAGCCCCGCCACCGACTCCTGGAGGTCGGCGTTGACCGCCGACACCCGCTCCCGGGCCAGTTCGTACGCCTTCACGCTGGCCCGGCGGAAGAAGTACGTGGCGACGATCAGCGGCGGGAGGGTGGCGAAGACCACCAGGGCGAGCTGGACGTCGATGACCAGCAGGGCGGCCATGATGCCGAAGAAGGTGACGACCGACACGAACGCGGTGACCAGACCGGTCTGCAGGAACGTCGACAGCGCGTCGACGTCGGTGGTCATCCGGGTCATGATCCGGCCGGTCAGCTCCCGCTCGTAGTAGTCCAGACCGAGCCGCTGGAGCTGGGCGAAGATCTTCAGCCGCAGCGCGTACAGCACCCGTTCGCCGGTGCGGCCGGTCTTGCGGATCTCGCCGGTCTGCGCGGCCCACTGGGCGATCACGGCGAGCAGCGCCAGCAGGGACGCCGTCCAGACCGCGCCGAGGGCGAGCCGGTCGACGCCGTCGTCGATGCCGTGCCGGATCAGCACCGGCAGCAGCAGGCCCATCCCGGCGTCCACGGCGACCAGGGCGAGGCTGATCAGCAGCGGGCGGCCGAAGCCGCGCAGCAGGCGGCGCAGCCCGTAGGACTCCTCGGGCCGCACCGCCCGCTCCTCGTCGACGTCCGGGACGTCGGTGGCCGGGGGCAGCGCCTCGACCTGAGCGAGCAGTTCGGGGGTGGCCGGGGTGCCGTCCAGGGCCGCGTCCCGGGGGGTGCGCTCCCCCGCCCACAGCCGGGGCGTGATCCCCCGCTCGGCGTCGAACTCGGCGTCCAGCTCGTCCCGTACCGAGGTCTCCTCCGCCGGCGCGGCCGGGCGGGCGTGGCCGGGCGAGACGCCGCCCAGCTCGTCCGGGTCGGTGAGCAGCTTCCGGTACAGCGCGCACCGCCGCTGGAGTTCCTCGTGGGTGCCGACGTCGGCGAGCCGGCCGCCGTCCAGGACGGCGATGCGGTCGGCGAGGTTCAGGGTGGAGCGGCGGTGGGCGATCAGCAGGGTGGTCCGGCCCCGCATGACCTCCTTCAGCGCCTCGTGGATCTCGTGCTCCACCCGGGCGTCCACGGCGGAGGTGGCGTCGTCCAGGACCAGCAGCCGGGGGTCGGTGAGGATCGCGCGGGCCAGCGCGACCCGCTGGCGCTGGCCGCCGGAGAGGGTCAGGCCGTGCTCGCCGACCGTGGTGCCGTACCCGTCGGGCAGGTCGCTGATGAACCCGTGCGCCTGCGCGGCGCGGGCGGCGGCCTCGATCTCCTCGTCGGTGGCGTCCGGGCGGCCGTAGGCGATGTTGGCGCGGACGGTGTCGGAGAAGAGGAACGAGTCCTCCGGGACCAGGCCGATCGCGGACCGCAGCGAGTCCAGGGTCAGCTCGCGCACATCGTGCCCGCCGACCAGGACGGCGCCGTGCGTCACGTCGTAGAAGCGCGGCAGCAGCAGGGAGACGGTGGACTTGCCGGAGCCGGAGGTGCCGACCACGGCGAGGGTCTCCCCCGCCCCGATCCGGAAGCTGAGTCCGCGCAGCACCGGACGGCCGGGGTCGTAGCCGAAGGCCACGTCGTCGAACTCGACCGTCGCGGGCGCGTCGGCGGGCAGCGTCCTGGTCCCGTCGGCCATCGCCGGCTCGGTGTCGATCAGCTCCAGGACGCGTTCGGTGCCCGCGCGGGCCTGCTGGCCGACGGTGAGGACCATGGCGAGCATCCGGACCGGGCCGACGAGCTGGGCGAGGTAGGTGGAGAACGCCACGAACGTGCCGAGCGTGATGTGCCCGCGCACCGCCAGCCAGCCGCCGAGGGCGAGCATCGCGACCTGCCCGAGGGCGGGCACGGCCTGGAGGGCGGGGGTGTAGCGGGAGTTCAGCCGGATGGTGCGCAGCCGGCCCGCGAACAGCTTCCGGCCGACCTCGCGCAGCTTCCCGGTCTCCTGCTGCTCCTGCCCGAAGCCCTTCACCACCCGGACCCCGCTGACGGCGCCGTCCACGACGCCCGCGACAGCGGCGGCCTGCGCCTGCGCGTACCAGGTGGAGGGGTGCAGCCGGGTGCGGCTGCGGCGGGCGATGAACCACAGGGCGGGCGCGACGGCCAGCGCGACCAGGGTGAGCGGCGGCGACAGCCACGCCATGATGACCAGGGAGAGCAGGAACAGCAGGACGTTCCCGATGGTCATCGGGAGCATGAACAGCAGGCCCTGGATCAACTGGAGGTCGCTCGTCGCCCGGCCGATCACCTGCCCGGTGGACAGCTCGTCCTGGCGCCGCCCGTCCAGCCTCGTGATCGTGCCGTACATCTCGGTCCGCAGGTCGTGCTGGACGTCGAGGGCGAGCCGGCCGCCGTAGTAGCGGCGGACGTAGGTGAGGACGTACACGACGACGGCCGCGCCGATCAGGACGCCCGCCCAGAGGGCCATCGACCGGGTCTTCGTCCCGATCACGTCATCGATGATCACCTTGGTGATCAGCGGGACCAGCGCCAGTACGGCCATGCCGGCCAGCGAGGAGCCGAGGGCCAGGACGACGTCCCGGGGGTGGCGCCAGGCATAGCCCGCCAGTCGTCGTACCCATCCCCGTTGCGCGTCCACGCCGGTGCCCTCCGTTCGTCCTGCTCTGCCGGAAGGCACCAACGCGCTGACTAGCGGATTTCATCCCGCCGCAACAATCGGGAACGATCAGGGGCGCACCCGCAGCCTCAGGAAGCGGGTCGTCTGGGCGGCGCTCTGGTTGTCGTCGCTCACCAGCAGGACCCGCAGACCGCCCTTGCCGTGGCCGGTGACCGCCATGCCCTCGATGTTGTCCAGCAGCGGGTTCGGCTGCGGCTGCCTGGCCGTCGCGCCGAGGGAGGGGCAGGCGACGAGGTCGGCGAGCAGGCTCTTCCGCACCGTCCGTACGCCGCTCGCGGTGAGGTTCCCGGTCCCGCCGACGTCCGCGGCCCGGCGCGCGTCGGCCAGGTAGAGGCGGACGGTGTTGCCGACGCCGGAGGTGAAGCCGCGCTCCAGGACCAGCAGGCGGCCGTCGGGCGTCGCGGCGACCTCGGGCACGCCGAGACCGGCGTCGACGGGGTACGCGTACTGCGCGCCGGGCCGCCAGGTGCCGTGCCTCGTCCGCTGCCAGGTCTGGACCCGGACCAGGCCCGGGTCGTCACCGCTCAGGGCGTACTCCATCGAGGCGACCAGGGTCCGGCCGCCCGGCAGCAGGGTCAGCCCCTCGAAGCTGCCGTTGGCCCGTGCCCGGCCGGCCGGCGCGGTCCGCAGCGCGTCCGGCACCGGCAGCCGGTCCAGGATCTTTCCGGTGCGGGAGTACCGGCGGATGGAGGGCTCGGTCTCCGAGGAGACGAGGTAGGTGCCGTCGCGGTCGACGACCAGGCCCTCGCTGTCCAGGGCGGCACCGCTCTCGTCGGCGAGCGGGACGACGGACCTCGGGGCCAGGGTGTCCGCGTCCAGCCGGAAGAGGGCCGACCGGTCGGACAGGGCGGTCAGCGTGCCGCGGCGGTCGGCCGCCAGCGCGGAGAAGTTGCCGACGTAGGTGCCGTCGAAGGCCGTCTTGTCCAGGGCGTCGGAGAAACCGTCGAGGGAGACGGACGACGAGCAGGCGTTCCGCGCCGCGGCGCCGGGCGCCGCCGCGGGCGAGGCGGTGGCGGGCCCGGCGGCCGTGAGGCAGGCGGCGGCCAGGCCGGCGGTGACGGCGGCGAGTGCGGTGCGCAGGGTCATCGGATGCATGGCGGCACGGTAGGGCGGAGCGGTGACGCGGGGTGGGCCGTCCGGTGAAGTCGGCGGGCGAGGCCCTGAAGGCGGCTCCCGGCGACCGCCGACCGCGCGACCGGCCCTAGCGGCCCTCCGTACCGTCGGTGCCGAAGCACTGCCGTGATCCGTCCCGCACCAGGCAGGCCGTGACCCCCGTCAGGTCACGGCGTTCGGCGGCGACCATGGGGGTGGACAGGGAGCCCTGGGCGTCGTACTCGTCGTGCACCTCGGAGTGCAGCGGCGGCCGGTGCGGGACGACGATCTCGACGCGGTCGCCGACCTCGCCGAGGTCGATCCGGGCCCAGACCGCGCCGCAGACCGTGCCGTACCGGATCTTGATCGCGGTCCGGCCGCCGAAGACGTGCCGGCTCAGGGTGAGCGGCGGCGGTTCGGCGCCGCAGCCGTACCGCTCGGGGTCCTTGCCGGTGCAGGTGCTGCCGTGGCAGCCCTGCACCGAGGGCGTCGGCGACGGGGTCGGACCGGAGCGGCCGGTGCCGTCGCCGGAGCCGCCGCCGACCGCCACGGGCACGGCGATCGCGGCGGCGGCCAGGACGCCCGCGGCCCCGGCGAGCGGGCCCCGGCGCAGTCGGCGGGGGCGGGCCGGAGGGTCGTCGGGGGCGTCGGGCGGGGCGGCGGCGCGGCCGCTCCACGCGGCGTCGGCCAGCTCCCACAGGGCGACCGGGCGGGCCGGGTGCTCGCCCGCCAGCTCGCACAGCTCCACCACGGCCGCGCGGGGCGGCAGCGTCTTGCCGTTGAGGTACCGCTCCCAGGAGGACTTGCTGTACGGCGTCTTGGTCGCGAGCCCGGCCAGGCTCAGCCCGGTCGCGGCGCGCAGGTCCCGCAGCGCGGCGGCGAGCCGCACGCACTCCACGGGCCGGTCGGGCGTCATCCGCGCAGCACTCCCCAGGTGTCCTCGCCGATGACGCCGTCCACGACGATGCGGGCCTTGTCCTGGAGGCGTTTCACGGCGCGTTCGGTGTGGTTGCCGAACATGCCGTCGGCGATGCCGGCCGGGAAGCCGTGGTGCCGCAGCAGGCACTGGGCCTCGACGACGGCCCACTGGACGGACCCCTTGCCGAGCAGGGCGGTGCGGGTGCGGCTGTAGCCGGCGTAGAGCAGGCCGTCGGCCGCGCGCCGCACCCGGCAGGGGTGGTCCTGGCCGGTGCGGAAGACGAACGGGCCCGGTCGCACGGCCCCCGGTTCCTTGCCGGCGGTCGCACCGCCCGCCGGCGCGGCGCCGGTGGCGGCCGGGCGGCCGGCCACGGTCCGGTCGGTCTCCCAGGGCGCGGTCAGCGCCAGCACGGCGAGGGCGGCGAGGGCCACCACGGCCGCCGCCACCAGGGCGACGACCCCGCGCCGCCGCCCCCGGGGCGGCGGGTCGTCCGGGCCGGCCGGTCCGGCGCCCCCGGTGCTCTCCGGGGCGCCGCCCGCCTGCACGGCGATCTCGTGCAGGGCCAGTAATCGGGCCGGGTCGGTGTCGCAGGCGCGGGCCAGCGCCTCGACGGCCCGCTGCGGCGGCAGGGCCCGGCCGTTGAGGTAGCGGTCCCACGAGGAACGGCTGTAGCCGGTCCGCGAGGCCAGGGCCTGAAGGCCGAGGCCGCTGTGGTCCTTCACCCTGCGCAGGTGTACGACGAGCTGCCGGACGCGCGGGTCGAGCGCACCGGGCAACTGCTTCCATCGAGACATGTCCCCCCCATGTCCGACTCCCAGGTCGTCACCGAGGATGCCGCATGTGACGGCTCCGGTTCCCGTGCCGGACGGGGCGGCGGTAGGTTTTCGGACACCGCGGGCGGTGCTCCGGCGTCCCGTCGGTGCCTCGTCCCGGGGGGCGTCCTGCCTGGTCAGCGCGTGGGACGTCCCGGGTGGGCGGCATCTGCCGGGCGGTGGTGGCGGGGGGCGGGCGCGGGCGGGCATGGTCGGTGACGACCCCGGGCGACCTGCCCGGAAGACGTACACGGAAGACCGAATCGGGGGAACCTCTCATGGCCATCGGCGCAACGCGCAGGACCGTCGGGATCGGCGTCGCCACCCTCGCCCTCCTGGGCGGGACGGCGAGCGGAGTCGCCACCGCCCAGAGCAGCGGCGGCACCGGGACCGTCGCCGTGCAGGCGCACTCGGACGACGCGTCCGCCGCGGCGAAGAAGTGCAAGTACACCAGTGGCATCGGCTTCTACTGCGGCTACTACAAGGGCAACGCGACCGTCCGCTCCGGCAGCAAGGGCAACGCGGTCCGCGAGGTGCAGGCCCTGATCAACCAGACCACCAATTACAAGCCGAAGCTGAGCGTGGACGGGGACTTCGGCAGCAAGACCAAGAAGGCCGTGGTCTGGTTCCAGAAGACGTACAAGGTCAAGCCGTACGACGGGATCGTCGGCAAGAAGACCTGGGCGGAGCTGCGGCTGAAGTAGCCGCGGCGCGGTACCGGCGGCCCGTCCTCGTCTCGGGGGAGAGGACGGGCCGCCTCCGCGTGTCAGGACAGGTGGGTGGGGGCGAACATGCGCAGGACGGCGGGGAGGACGACGACGGACGGGCCGGGGGCGGCGAGGGCCTCGGCGAGGTCGGCGGCCAGGGTTTCCGGGGTGGTGCGGACGCCGGGGACACCGAAGGACCCGGCCAGGGCGACGTAGTCGGGGCGGGTCAGTTCGGTGGCGGTGGCCTGGCCGAAAGCGTCGGTCATGTACTCGCGGAGGATGCCGTAGCCGCCGTCGTCGACGATCAGCCAGGTGACGTTCAGGCCGTACTGCTCGGCGGTGGCCAGCTCGGCGACCGAGTACAGGGCGCCGCCGTCGCCGGAGACGGCGAGGACCGGGCGGGTCGGGTCGGCCGCGGCGGCGCCGAGGGCGGCGGGGAAGCCGTAGCCGAGGCCGCCGGCGCCCTGGGCGGAGTGCATGGTGTTGGGCGCCCCGGCGTCGAACGCCGACCAGGCCCAGTAGGCCAGGATGGTCATGTCCCAGAAGGACGGGGCGCCGGCCGGCAGCGCCCGGCGGACGGAGGCGAGGACCCGCTGTTCCAGGTCGAGGTCCTGGGCGTCGATGCGGGCGCGGACCCGGTCCAGGAGGGCGCGGACCCGGGCCGGGGCCTCGGCGTCCTCGCGGGGCCGGACCGTCTCCAGCAGGGCCTGGAGGGCGAGGCGGGCGTCGGCGTGGATGCCGAGGGCGGGGTGGTTGGACTCCAGCTTGCCGAGGTCGGCCTCGATCTGGACGATCCGGCCGCGGGGCTCGAACGTGTGGTAGTTGGAGGAGAGTTCGCCGAGGCCGGAACCGACGACGAGCAGGACGTCGGCGTCCTCCAGGAAGTCGGTGGTGTGCCGGTCCTCCAGCCAGGACTGGAGGGAGAGCGGGTGCCGCCAGGGGAAGGCGCCCTTGCCGCCGAAGGTGGTGACGACCGGGGCCTGGAGCGTTTCGGCGAGCTGCCGCAGCTTGCCGGCGGCGTCCGCGCGGACCACACCGCCGCCGGCGACGATCACGGGGCGGGCGGCGCGGGAGAGCCAGTCGGCGGCGACGGCGGTGAGTTCCACGCGGGGCGCGGGCTCCTCGGGGGTGGCGTCGACGCCGGTCACCACCGGCAGGACGGTCTCGGCGAGCAGGACGTCCTGCGGGATCTCCACCCAGACCGGGCCGTGCGGGGCGGTCAGCGCCGACCGCCACGCCTCGGCGATCGCGGACGGGATCTGGGAGGCGGCCCGCACGGTGTGCACGGACTTCACCACGCCCCGGAACGAGGCGGCCTGGTCGGGCAGTTCGTGCAGATAGCCGTGCCGGCCGCCGCCCAGGCCCGCGGTGGGGACCTGGCTGCTGATCGCCAGCACGGGCGCGGAGGCGGCGCGGGCCTCCTGGAGCGCGGCGAGCGAGGTCAGCGCGCCCGGCCCGGTGGACAGCAGCAGCGGGGCCGCCTCGCCGGTGATCCGGCCGTAGGCGTCGGCGGCGAACCCGGCGTTGTTCTCCACCCGCAGGCCGATGTAGCGCAGGCCGGAGCGGCGCAGCGCGTCGAACACGCCGAGGGCGTGCTGGCCGGGCAGGCCGAAGACGGTGGTCGCGCCGAGCCCGGTGAGGGTCTCCACGACCAGGTCCCCGCCGGTGCGGCCGGGGGGAGGGTTCAGCGCCGCCTTCGTCCGGGCGGGCGTCGGACGCAGTTCCAGGTCGTGGTCGTGGGTCACTTGGCGCGTGCCCCGGCGATCTGGCGGGCCATGATCGTGGTCAGCTCGTAGGCCGTGTGGGAGGCGGCCACCGAGGTGATCTCGGCGTGGTCGTAGGCGGGCGCCACCTCGACCACGTCCGCGGAGACCAGGTGGCAGGAGGCCAGGCCGCGCAGGATCTCCAGCAGCTCGCGGGAGGTCATGCCGCCGGCCTCCGGGGTGCCGGTGCCGGGCGCGTGCGCGGGGTCGAGGCAGTCGATGTCGATGGAGATGTACAGCGGGCGGTCGCCGATGCGCTGGCGGAGCTGGTCGGCGACCTCGTCGACGCCGCGCCGCATGACGTCCGCCGAGGTGACGATGCCGAAGCCCATCTTGGCGTCGTCGTCCAGGTCCTTCTTGCCGTACAGCGGGCCGCGGGTGCCGACGTGGGAGAGGGCGGAGGTGTCGAGGATGCCCTCCTCCACCGCGCGGCGGAACGGGGTGCCGTGGGTGTACTCGGCGCCGAAGTAGGTGTCCCAGGTGTCCAGGTGGGCGTCGAAGTGCAGCAGGGCGACCGGGCCGTGCTTCTTCGCCACCGAGCGCAGCAGCGGCAGGGCGATGGTGTGGTCGCCGCCGAGGGTCATCAGCCGGGCGCCGGTGCCGAGCAGGTCGTCGGCGGCGGCCTCGATCGTGTCGACGGCCTCGTTGATGTCGAAGGGGTTGACCGCGATGTCCCCGCCGTCGGCGACCTGGGCGAGGGCGAACGGGGCGGCGTCCTGCGCCGGGTTGTACGGGCGCAGCAGCCGGGACGCCTCGCGGATGGCGTTGCCGCCGAAGCGGGCGCCGGGCCGGTAGGAGACGCCGGAGTCGAACGGCACGCCGACCACGGCCACGTCGGCGGCGGCGACCTCGTCCAGGCGGGGCAGCCGGGCGAAGGTCGCGGGTCCGGCGTAGCGCGGGACGCGGGAGGAGTCGACGGGGCCGCGGGGCGACTCGTTGCTGGTCATGAACTGCCTTCCTTCGTACGCTTCGTCGCGTATGTACTGCTCGGGTCCCGACTCTACTGGTGTGCGGGGGCCGGGTCGGACACGGGTTCGGGCGCCTGGCCGGCGAGTCGGTCGCGCCAGGCGGCCAGGACGGCCGCGTCGGCGGGCCGGGAGCCGGACGAGGGGGCCGGCCCGGCGCTGGACCGACCGGCCCGGTTCGTGACCGACCGCGCCGCCGGCACCGCCACGGACACCGTCGGCGTGGCCGGCCACCCGGCGCTCACCGAGACGCCGCGGACCCGGCTCTCCCCGCACGGCAACTGGGAGCGCACCGCCGTCGCCCTGTCCGTGCACCGCAACACGGTCCGGCGGCGCGTCGCCCGCTGCGCGGCCCTGCTGGAGACGGACCTGGGCGACCCGGACGTACGGATGGAGCTGTGGTTCGCGCTGCGGCACCGGTGACCGGACGGCTGCCCCACAATGGAGACATGCCGATATCCGGGACACCCAGCCGCGCCGAACTCGTCGGACACCTCGTCAGGACCCGTATCGCGGGCGACGTCGCCACGCCCCGCGAGAACAACCTCTCCCACTACCGCAAACTGGCGAACGGCGACCGCAACTACTGGCTCGGCCTGGAGCTGGGCGACCGCTGGACCGACGAGCAGGACGTCCTGGCGGTGATGGCGGAGCGGGCCGGCGTCAACGACGACCCCGGGTACCGGCACGGCCAGGACACCATCGACCCCGAGCTGACCGTCGCCGCGCTGGAGAAGCTGGCCGGGCGGCTGCGCAAGGCGGCCGACGGGGGGCAGCGGGTGCTGTTCGCGACCGGCCACCCGGGCGGGCTGCTGGACGTGCACCGGGCCACGGCCGCCGCGCTGCGCGCCGCGGGCTGCGAGATCGTGGTGATCCCGGAGGGACTCCAGACCGACCAGGGGTACGTGGTGCAGTTCGCGGACGTGGCGGTGCTGGAGCACGGGGCCACGCTGTGGCACACCCACTCGGGCGAGCCGATGAAGGCGATCCTGACCGGTCTGGAGCGCGAGGGCCGCCCGCTGCCCGACCTGGTCGTCGCCGACCACGGCTGGGCCGGGTACGCGGGGCAGCACGGCGTCGACTCCTGCGGGTACGCCGACTGCAACGACCCGGCGCTGTTCCTCGCCGAGGCCGAGGGCACCGTCCAGGTGACGGTCCCGCTGGACGACCACGTGGTCAGTCCCCGCTTCTACGACCCGATGACGGCGTACCTGCTCGCCGAGGCCGGACTGGCGTAGCGGGACCGGGGCGGAGGCCGCGGCGGGCGGTCACGGCCAGGGGTTGAGGCCCTCCGAGCGGCGCTGGGCGAAACCGGGCGTCGGGTCCAGGTAGACCCGGCGCACCGCCGGGACCGCCTCCCGCAGCTTCTGCTCGGCCTGCTCGCAGGCCCACTCGATCTGCGCGGCGGTCGCCACGTCCCGGAAGTCGACCTTGGCGGCGACCAGCGCCTCCCGGGGCCCCTGCACCAGGGTGGTCAGCTCCAGGACCGCCTCGACGTGCTCCACCGCCAGCAGCTCGGCGCGGATGCGGTCGCGCACGCCGCGGGGCAGCGGGCGGCCGATGAGGAACTCGGCGTTGGACCGGCCGAGCACCCAGGCGACGTACAGCAGCAGGGCGCCGATGCACAGGGCGGCGGTGCCGTCCCAGACGCCGGAGCCGGTGAGCTGCCCGCCGAGCAGCCCGCCCGCGGCGAGGACGAGGCCGATCAGGGCGGCGGAGTCCTCCAGGACGACGGCCTTCACCGCGGTGTCGGGGGTCCGCCGCAGATACCGCCCGAACGGCACCCGGGCGCGGGCCGCCTCGCCGCGCGCCTGCCGCAGCCCCGTACGCAGCGAGTAGCCCTCCAGCAGGAAGGCGACCGCGAGGACGAGGTAGGACACCAGCGGGTCGCCGAGGTCCTCGCCCTCGACCAGGGTGTGCACGCCGTCGTAGACCGAGAAGACGGCGCCGCCGACGAAGGTGGCGACGGCGGCGAGCAGCGCCCAGATGTAGCGCTCGGGGCCGTGGCCGAGGGGATGGTCCTCGTCGGCGGGGCGGGCGCTGCGTTTCAGCGAGGTCAGCAGCAGCACCTCGGTGACCGTGTCGGCGACCGAGTGCGCGGCCTCCGACAGCATCGCGCTGGAGCCGCTGATCACCCCCGCGACCGCCTTGGCCAGCGCGATGCCCAGATTGGCGAGGGCGGCGACGAGCACCGTGGAGGTGCTCCCGCCGCCGCCCGGCCTGTCTTCCTCCGTCGCTTGCGCCATGCCCCTCAGTGTTCCCGAGGGACGCGGACCACGCCTTCCTGGATCACCGATATGGCGAGCCGGCCGTCCTGCGTGTAGATCCGGGCCTGGCCCAGGCCCCGGCCGCCGGAGGCCGACGGGGAGTGCTGGTCGTACAGCAGCCACTCGTCGGCGCGGAACGGGCGGTGGAACCACATGGCGTGGTCCAGCGAGGCCCCGACCACGTCACCGACGGCCCAGCCGCCCCGGCCGTGCGCGAGCAGCACCGAGTCCAGCAGGGTCATGTCGGAGACGTAGGTGGCCAGCACGACGTGCAGGAGGGGGTCGTCGGCCAGCTTGCCGTTGGTGCGGAACCAGACCTGGGAGTGCGCCTCGCGCGGCTCGCCGAACCGGCCGAACGGCGGATCGTCGACGTACCGCAGGTCGACGGCGGCCCGCGCCTCGATGAACCGCTCCACCGTCTCGGCGGGCAGGTGCGGATAGCCGCGCAGCCGCTCCTCGCCGGTGGGCAGCGTCGCCGGGTCCGGCGCGGCCGGCATCGGCGCCTGGTGGTCCAGTCCCTCCTCGTACGTCTGGAAGGACGCCGACAGGCCGAAGATCGGCTTGCCGTGCTGGACGGCGACCACCCGGCGGGTGGTGAAGGAGCGCCCGTCGCGGAGCCGGTCGACCTCGTAGACGATGGGCGCGCCGGGGTCGCCGGGGCGCAGGAAGTAGGCGTGCAGGGAGTGCGGGAGCCGGTCCTGGGGGACCGTGCGCCCGGCGGCGACCAGCGCCTGGGCCGCCACCTGTCCGCCGAAGACCCGGGGGACGACGGCGGACCGGGACCGGCCGCGGAAGATGTCCTCCTCGATCCGCTCCAGGTCGAGCAGATCGAGGAGGGACTGGAGTTCCTCGCTCATGAGGTCCGTTGTATCCGGCCTTCGTCGCGTGGGGCTTACAGGCCCATGTTCTTGGCGATGATCATCTTCATGACCTCGCTGGTGCCGCCGTAGATGCGGTTGACGCGGTTGTCGGCGTACAGGCGGGCGATCGGGTACTCGTTCATGTAGCCGTAGCCGCCGTGCAACTGAAGGCAGCGGTCGATGACCCGGTGGGCGACCTCGGTGCAGAACAGCTTGGCGCTGGCGGCCTCGGCGGCGGTCAGCTCACCGGCGTCCAGGGCTTCCAGGGCGCGGTCGGCGACGGCCTCGGCGGCGTCCACCTCGGCCTGGCAGGCGGCCAGCTCGAACTTGGTGTTCTGGAAGCTGGCGACGGTCTTGCCGAAGACGGTCCGGTCGGTGACGTACTGCTGGGCGAACCGGACGGCGGCCTTGGCCTGCGCGTAGGCGCCGAAGGCGATGCCCCAGCGCTCGGAGGGCAGGTTGGCGCCGAGGTAGGAGAAGCCCTTGTTCTCCTCGCCGAGGAGGTCCTCGACGGGGACCTTGACGTCGACGAAGGCCAGCTCGGCGGTGTCGGAGGTGCGCAGGCCGAGCTTGTCGAGCTTGCGGCCGACCGAGTAGCCCTCGGACCTGGTGTCCACGGCGAACAGCGAGATGCCGTGGCGGCGGTCCTCGGCGGTGGGCGGGGCGGTGCGGGCGCAGACGATGACCCGGTCGGCGTGGACGCCGCCGGTGATGAAGGTCTTGGCGCCGTTGAGGACGTAGTGCGTGCCGTCCTCGGAGAGCCTGGCGGTGGACTTCATGCCCGCGAGGTCGGAGCCGGTGCCCGGCTCGGTCATCGCGATCGCCCACATCTCCTCGGCGGAGACGAACTTCGGCAGGTAGCGCTTCTTCTGCTCTTCGGTGGCGAGCATCTTGATGTACGGCAGGGCGAGCAGCACGTGCACGCCGGAGCCGCCGAAGGTGACGCCCGCGCGGGCGGTCTCCTCGTACTGGATCGCCTCGAACTTGTGCGACTCCAGGCCGGCGCCGCCGAACTCCTCGGGCACGTTGATACCGAAGATGCCCAGCTCGGCGAGCTTGTAGTAGAACTCGCGGGGCACGATGCCCTCGGTGAACCACTTGTCGTACTCGGGTACGACCTCGGCCTCGATGAAGGCGCGCAGGGTCTCCCGGAACGCCTCGTGATCCTCGTTGAACACCGTACGGCGCACGGGCGCCCACCTCCACGGGTACGTATCTAAGCGCTTGCTCAGACAACGGTACCGGCGAGTAGGGACGGGAGTCCAGGGCACGGCACGGGTAACGTCCGTCACTCGGACCCGTACCGCCCGCCACCCGGCCCGGTCCGCCCGGCGGTCACCCCTCCCCGGCCGCGGCGAACGCCCCGCGCGCCATCCGGTGCAGCAGCTCCGCCGTCACCGCCCGCCCGGGTCTTCCCAGGTGCGGCGTGGAGTTCAGCAGACCGAAGACCGAGTGCACCGCCGCCCGAGCGCTCGGCTCCGCGAGGGACGGATGGAGCCGGCGGACCACCCCCACCCACAGCTCCACGTACTGCCGCTGCAACTGCCGCACCAGCTTCCGGTCGCTGTCCCGGAGGCGGTCCAGCTCCCGGTCGTGCAGGGTGATGAGCGGGCGGTCGTCGAGCGCGAAGTCGATGTGCCCCTCGATCAGCGAGTCGAGGACCGCCTCCGGGGCCTCGCCGCCGGCCTCCGCCAGACGCCGCTTCGCACCCGTCAGGAGCTGACCGCTGATGCCGACCAGCAGTTCGGCGAGCATCGCGTCCTTGCCGGCGAAGTGCCGGTACAGACCCGGCCCGCTGATGCCGACCGCCGCCCCGATCTCGTCCACGCCCACACCGTGGAAGCCGCGCTCGGCGAACAGCCGGGCCGCCTCCCTGAGGATCTGCTCGCGGCGGGTGGGGGCGTCGGTTCTGGTGGCCATGGGAACGATTCTAGACAGGACGGTTAGCGGTCGTTAACCTGAGGGGCACATGCGTTAACGCTCATTAACAAGGGGAGCGCCAGATGCACGAGGCACCGGAGCTGACCAGCGCGGCCGACCCCGCGTCGGCGGCCTTTCGGGCCAACGAGGAGGCGCACCGCGCCCTCGTGGAGGAGTTGCGCGGCAAGCTCGCCGCGGCCCGGCTCGGCGGCGGCGAGCGGGCCAGGGCCCGGCACACCGCACGCGGCAAGCTGCTGCCGCGCGAGCGGGTGGACCGGCTGCTCGACCCGGGCTCGCCCTTCCTGGAGCTGGCCCCGCTGGCGGCGGACGGGATGTACGACGGCGCGGCCCCGGCCGCCGGGGTGATCGCCGGGATCGGCCGGGTCAGCGGCCGGGAGTGCGTGATCGTCGCCAACGACGCCACCGTCAAGGGCGGCACGTACTACCCGATGACCGTCAAGAAGCACCTGCGCGCGCAGGAGGTGGCCCTGGAGAACCGGCTGCCGTGCCTGTACCTGGTGGACTCGGGCGGGGCGTTCCTGCCGATGCAGGACGAGGTCTTCCCCGACCGGGAGCACTTCGGGCGGATCTTCTACAACCAGGCCCGGATGTCCGGCGCGGGCGTCCCGCAGATCGCCGCGGTGCTGGGCTCCTGCACGGCCGGCGGGGCGTACGTGCCGGCGATGAGCGACGAGGCGGTCATCGTGCGCGGCCAGGGCACGATCTTCCTGGGCGGCCCGCCGCTGGTGAAGGCGGCCACCGGCGAGGTGGTGACCGCCGAGGAACTGGGCGGCGGCGAGGTCCACGCGCGGGTGTCGGGCGTCACCGACCATCTCGCCGAGGACGACGCGCACGCGCTGCGGATCGTGCGGACCATCGTCGACACCCTCCCGGTGCGCGGGACCCCGCCCTGGGAGGTGCGGCCGGCCGTCGAGCCGAAGGTCGACCCGTACGGGCTGTACGGGGCGGTGCCGGTCGACCCGCGCACGCCCTACGACGTGCGGGAGATCATCGCGCGGGTGGTGGACGGCTCCCGGTTCGCGGAGTTCAAGGCCGAGTTCGGGCAGACTCTGGTCACCGGCTTCGCCCGGGTCCACGGCCACCCGGTCGGCATCGTCGCCAACAACGGCATCCTGTTCTCGGAGTCCGCCCAGAAGGGCGCCCACTTCATCGAGCTGTGCGACCAGCGCGGCATCCCCCTGGTGTTCCTGCAGAACATCTCGGGGTTCATGGTCGGCCGGGACTACGAGGCGGGCGGCATCGCCAAGCACGGCGCCAAGATGGTCACCGCCGTGGCCTGCACCCGCGTCCCCAAGCTGACGGTGGTCGTCGGCGGGTCGTACGGCGCGGGGAACTACTCGATGTGCGGGCGGGCCTACTCGCCCCGGTTCCTGTGGATGTGGCCGGGCGCCAAGATCTCCGTGATGGGCGGCGAGCAGGCCGCGTCGGTGCTGGCCACGGTCAAGCGGGACCAGATGGAGGCGCGCGGCGAGCAGTGGCCGGCCGAGGCGGAGGAGGCCTTCAAGGCCCCGGTCCGCGCCCAGTACGAGCGTCAGGGCAACGCCTACTACGCCACCGCCCGGCTCTGGGACGACGGTGTCATCGACCCGCTGGAGACCCGGCAGGTGCTGGGCCTGGCCCTGACCGCGTGCGCCCACGCGCCACTGGGCGAGCCCCAGTTCGGCGTCTTCCGGATGTGAGGGGGATTCCCGAGATGTTCGACACCGTGCTCGTGGCCAACCGGGGCGAGATCGCCGTCCGCGTCATCCGGACGCTGCGGACGATGGGCATCCGCTCGGTGGCCGTCTTCTCCGACGCCGACGCCGGCGCCCGGCACGTCCGGGAGGCCGACACGGCGGTCCGGATCGGCCCGGCGCCGGCCGCGGAGAGCTATCTGTCGGTGGACAGGCTGCTGGACGCCGCCGCGCGGACGGGCGCGCGGGCGGTGCACCCGGGGTACGGGTTCCTCGCGGAGAACGCCGGGTTCGCGCGGGCCTGCGAGGCGGCGGGGCTGGTCTTCATCGGACCGCCGGCCGACGCCATCGCCCTGATGGGCGACAAGATCCGCGCCAAGGAGACGGTGGCGGCGGCCGGGGTGCCGGTGGTGCCCGGCGGACGCGACCCCGGCCTCGCGGAGGCGGCCCGCGCGCTGGGCGCGCCGGTGCTGCTGAAGCCGTCGGCGGGCGGCGGCGGCAAGGGCATGCGGCTGGTGCGGGACCTGGGCGCGCTGGACGAGGAGATCGCCGCCGCCCGCCGCGAGGCCCGCGCCTCCTTCGGCGACGACACACTGCTGGTCGAGCGGTGGATCGACCGGCCCCGGCACATCGAGATCCAGGTCCTGGCCGACGGCCACGGCCAGGTGGTGCACCTCGGCGAGCGGGAGTGCTCGCTGCAGCGCCGGCACCAGAAGGTCGTCGAGGAGGCGCCGAGCGTGCTCCTGGACGAGGCGACCCGGGCGGCGATGGGCGAGGCGGCCGTGCAGGCGGCCCGCTCCTGCGGCTACCGGGGCGCGGGCACGGTGGAGTTCATCGTCCCCGGCGACGACCCTTCCGCGTACTGCTTCATGGAGATGAACACCCGCCTCCAGGTGGAGCACCCGGTGACCGAACTGGTCACCGGCCTGGACCTGGTGGAGTGGCAGATCCGCGTGGCGGCGGGCGAGGAACTGGGCTTCACCCAGGAGGACGTCCGGCTCACCGGGCACGCGGTCGAGGCCCGGCTGTGCGCCGAGGACCCGGCCCGCGGCTTCCTGCCGTCCGGCGGCACGGTGCTGAGGCTGCGCGAGCCGGAGGGCGAGGGCGTGCGCACCGACTCCGGGCTCAGCGAGGGCACCGAGGTGGGCAGCCGGTACGACCCGATGCTGGCCAAGGTGATCGCCCACGGCCCGGACCGGGCGACGGCCCTGCGCAGGCTCCGCGCGGCCCTCGCCGGGACGGTGACGCTGGGCGTGCCGACCAACGCCGGGTTCCTGCGCAGGCTGCTGGCGCACCCGGCGGTGGTGGCGGGCGAGCTGGACACCGGCCTGGTGGAGCGCGAGGTGGACGGCCTGGTCGCCACCGGCGTGCCCGAGGAGGTGTACGAGGCGGCGGCGGCCGTCCGGCTGGACGCGCTGACGCCGAAGGGCGGGGGCTGGACGGACCCGTTCGCGGTGCCGAGCGGCTGGCGGCTGGGCGGCGAGCCCCGGCCGGTCGCCTTCCACCTGCGGGCGGACGATCCGGTGGAGTACGCCCCGCGCGGCACCCACACCGTCACCGACGACACGGTGACCGTGACCCTGGACGGCGTCCGGCACACCTTCCACCGGGCCGGCGACTGGCTGGGCCGCGACGGCGACGCCTGGCTGGTGCGCGACCACGACCCGGTCGCCGCCTCCCTCACCCGCGCGGCGCACGCGGGCGCCGACTCGCTGACCGCGCCCATGCCCGGCACGGTGACGGTGGTCAAGGTCGCCGTCGGGGACCGGGTGGTCGCCGGGCAGAGCCTGCTGGTGGTGGAGGCGATGAAGATGGAGCACGTCATCTCCGCCCCGCACGCCGGCACCGTCACCGAACTGGACGTCAGGCCCGGCACCGCCGTCGCCATGGACCAGGTGCTGGCCGTCCTCGCCCCGGACGACACCCCCGCCGCCCCGGAGGAGCCCGCCGCGGACGCCGCCGTCACCGCCCCGGGAAAGCCCGCCGCGGACGCCGCCGTCACCGCCCCGGAGGGAACCGCATGACGCTGCCCATGGAGGTCCCGGCCGCCGGTCTGCCCGCCCGGGTCCGCATCCACGAGGTCGGCCCGCGCGACGGGTTGCAGAACGAGAAGGCGGCCGTCCCGACGGACGTCAAGGCCGAGTTCATCCGGCAGCTCGCCGAGGCGGGCCTGACCACCGTCGAGGCGACCAGCTTCGTGCATCCGAGGTGGGTGCCCCAACTGGCCGACGCCGAGGAGCTGTTCCCCCGGGTCGCCGCCCTGCCGGTGGCCCTGCCGGTGCTGGTGCCGAACGAACGCGGGCTGGACCGCGCCCTCGCCCTCGGCGCCCGCCGGGTGGCCGTCTTCGCCAGCGCCACCGAGTCCTTCGCCAAGGCCAACCTCAACCGCACGGTGGACGAGGCGCTCGCCATGTTCGCCCCGGTGGTGGCCCGCGCCAAGGCGGCGGACGTCCATGTCCGCGGCTATCTGTCGATGTGCTTCGGCGATCCCTGGGAGGGCGCGGTCCCCCTCCCCCAGGTCGTCCGGGTCTGCCGGGCCCTGATCGACCTGGGCTGCGACGAGCTGAGCCTCGGCGACACCATCGGCGTGGCCACCCCCGGCCATGTCACCGCCCTGATCGACGCCCTGACCGCCGAGGGCGTCCCCGTCGCCGCGCTCGGCGTGCACTTCCACGACACCTACGGGCAGGCCCTCGCCAACACCCTGGCCGCCCTCCAGCGCGGCGTCACCACCGTCGACGCCTCCGCCGGCGGCCTCGGCGGCTGCCCGTACGCCAAGTCCGCCACCGGCAACCTCGCCACCGAGGACCTCGTGTGGATGCTGCGCGGACTCGGCATCGACACCGGTGTCGACCTCGGCCGTCTCGTCGCCACCAGCGAGTGGATGGCCGGACACCTGGGCCGGCCCAGCCCGTCCCGCACCGTACGAGCCCTCTCCCACCAGGAGCCGTGACGCCATGGACCACCGTCTGACCCCCGAACTGGAAGAACTGCGCCGCACCGTCGAGGAGTTCGCCCACGACGTGGTGGCGCCCGAGATCGGCGACTTCTACGAGCGGCACGAGTTCCCGTACGAGATCGTCCGGGAGATGGGCCGCATGGGCCTGTTCGGGCTGCCGTTCCCGGAGGAGTACGGCGGCATGGGCGGCGACTACCTGGCGCTGGGCATCGCGCTGGAGGAGCTGGCCCGGGTCGACTCCTCGGTGGCGATCACCCTGGAGGCCGCTGTCTCGCTGGGCGCGATGCCGGTCCATCTGTTCGGCACCGAGGAGCAGAAGCGGACCTGGCTGCCGAAGCTCTGCTCCGGCGAGGTCCTGGGCGCCTTCGGGCTGACCGAGCCGGACGGCGGCTCGGACGCGGGCGCGACCCGGACGACGGCCCGCCTGGACGAGGCGGCCGGCGAGTGGGTGATCAACGGCACCAAGTGCTTCATCACCAACTCCGGCACCGACATCACCGGTCTGGTGACGGTCACCGCGGTCACCGGCCGCAAGCCCGACGGCAGGCCGCTGATCTCGGCGATCATGGTGCCGTCGGGGACGCCCGGCTTCACCGTCGCCGCGCCGTACTCCAAGGTCGGGTGGAACGCCTCGGACACCCGGGAGCTGTCCTTCGCCGATGTGCGGGTGCCCGCCGCCAACCTGCTGGGCGAGGAGGGCCGCGGCTACGCCCAGTTCCTGCGCATCCTCGACGAGGGGCGGATCGCCATCGCCGCGCTGGCGACCGGCCTGGCGCAGGGCTGTGTGGACGAGTCGGTGAAGTACGCCAAGGAGCGGCACGCCTTCGGCCGGCCCATCGGCGCCAACCAGGCGATCCAGTTCAAGGTCGCCGACATGGAGATGAAGGCCCACACCGCGCGGCTGGCGTGGCGGGACGCGGCCTCCAGGCTGGTGGCGGGCGAGCCGTTCAAGAAGGAGGCGGCGCTGGCGAAGCTGTACTCCTCCACGGTGGCCGTGGACAACGCCCGGGACGCCACGCAGATCCACGGCGGCTACGGCTTCATGAACGAGTACCCGGTGGCCCGGATGTGGCGGGACTCCAAGATCCTGGAGATCGGCGAGGGCACCAGCGAGGTCCAGCGGCTGCTGATCGCGCGGGAGTTGGGCCTGGTGAGCTGAGGCCGGGGCGGTGGCCCGAGGGGCGGACCCGGTACGCCCTCTGGACAAGATCTGAGGTTAGGCTAACCTACGTTCGAATTGTCCAGCGGACGCTCCGCCCCGTTCGAAAGCAGTCACCACCATGCCCAACGCCAGGTCTTCCCACCTCACCCGTCGCGGAATCCTCGCGGCCGGCGGCGCCCTCGGTCTCGGTGCCGTGCTCGCGGCCTGCGGGGACGACGAGAAAAGCGGTGACCCGGCCGAGGGCGCGGCCGCCGCGAAGAAGTCCGGTCCCTGGTCGTTCAAGGACGACCGGGGCACCACCGTGAAGCTGGACGAGGTCCCCACCAGCATCGTCGCCTTCACCGGCGTCGCCGCCGCCCTCTACGACTACGGCATCCAGGTCAAGGGCGTCTTCGGCCCCACCACCACCAAGGACGGCAAGCCCGACGTCCAGGCCGGCGACATGGACGTCAGCAAGGTGACGGTCCTGGGCAACGCCTGGGGCCAGCTCAACGTCGAGAAGTACGCCGCCCTCGCCCCCGAGGTGCTCATCACCACCACCTTCGACGACGCGGGCACCCTGTGGTCGGTCCCGGAGGACTCCAAGGACAAGATCGCCAAGCTGGCGCCGAGCGTCGCCGTCTCCGTCTTCGACCGCCAGCTCACCCAGCCGCTGCAGCGGATGTGGGAGCTGGCCGAGTCCCTCGGCGCGGACATGAAGGCCGACAAGGCCGTCCGGGCGAAGAAGGAGTTCGAGGCGGCCGCCGCGCGGCTGCGCAAGGCCGCCAAGGCCCGGCCCGAGATCAAGGTCCTGGCGGGCTCCGCGAGCGCCGAGCTGTTCTACGTCTCCGGCACCAACCTCTCCGTGGACCTGGAGTACTTCAAGGCCCTCGGCGTGAACTTCGTCGAGCCCTCGGAGGCGGCCAAGAAGGCCACCGGCGGCTGGTTCGAGTCGCTGAGCTGGGAGAACGTCGACAAGTACCCGGCCGACATCATCATCATGGACGACCGGTCCTCCACCATCCAGCCCGCCGACATCACCGAGGGCACCTGGAAGAAGCTGCCCGCCGTCAAGGCCGGCCAGGTCATCGCCCGCTCCCCCGAGCCGATCCTGTCCTACGCCAAGTGCACGCCGCTGCTCACCGGCCTGGCCGAGGCCATCGAGAACGCCAAGAAGGTGAGCTGACCGCTCCCGTCGGGCCGGGGCCCGCGCCCCGGCACGCCCCCGTCCCGTCAGGCCCGCACCCCCGTCCCGGAAGGCCCGCATGACGACCGCCGTAGCCGCCCCGTTCCGCTTCTTCTCCCTCCAGGTGTCGCGGACGCGGCGGCTCGGCCCGTCCCTGGCCCGGGTCAGCTTCACCGGCCCCGATCTGCACGCCTTCCACTCCGGCGGACACGACCAGTCGCTGTCGCTGTTCCTGCCGCACCCCGGCCAGCGCGAGCCCCGGGTGCCCGTGGAACTGGGCGACGGATGGTGGCAGGGGTGGCGCGAACTCCCCGACGGCGTACGGGCGGTGATGCGCTCGTACACCCTGCGGGCGCTGCGCCGCGACGAGGAGGGGCGCACGGCCGGGATCGACATCGACTTCGTGCTGCACGGCGTCGGCGACGGCGGTGCGACCGAGGCGGGTCCCGCCTCCCGCTGGGCGGCGGGCGCCGCTCCCGGCGACCGGGTGCTGCTGCTCGGCCCGGCGGTCGCCGACAACCGGGCGATCCGCTTCCGGCCGCCCGGGGACAGCGACCTGGTGGTGATCTGGGGCGACGAGACCGCCGTACCGGCCGCCTGCGCGATCGTCGAGGCCCTGCCGCCCGGCCTGCGCGCCCGGGTCTGGCTGGAGGTCCCGCACGCCGGGGACGTACCGGATCTCCGGACGGCGGCGGACGCCGAGGTGACCTGGCTGGTCCGCGAGGAGGGGGCGCCGGGGTCCTCGCTCGACGCCGTGCGCGCCGCGCGACTGCCGTCCGCCGAGCGGCCGTACGTGTGGCTCGCGGGCGAGTCGGGGTGCGTGAAGGAGCTGCGCCGGCACTTCGTCGGTGAGCGCGGGGTGGACCGGCGGCGGGTGACCTTCGTCGGGTACTGGCGGCGCGGCCTGACGGAGGAACAGCTCCGGGAACAGGGCTGACCCCGTATGTCCGCTATCCGGAGGCCGCGCGTGACGGCCGTCACGCACAAGGTGCGTTTCCCCAGGGTTAATTAGGTTAGGCTAACCTAAGTCGAAGCCGGGCTCCGCCCTCGTCCGTCCCGCGCGGACCGTCCCCACCGGAGGAACCTCCCCATGCGCTCGCACCTGCTCAACGGCACCACCACGGAGCAATACCGCCGCTCCGTGACCGAAGGAGTCGAGCGGGTGGCCGCCAAACTCGCCGCCACCGACCGTCCGTTCACCGGCGTCACGGTCGACGCCCTCGCCCCCCGCATCACCGCGATCGACCTGGACGAGCCGCTGCGCGACACCACCGCGGCCCTCGACGAGCTGGAGGAGGTCTACCTCCGCGACGCGGTCTACTTCCACCACCCCCGCTACCTCGCCCACCTCAACTGCCCCGTGGTCATCCCGGCGCTGCTGGGCGAGGCCGTGCTCACCGCCGTCAACTCCTCCCTGGACACCTGGGACCAGTCGGCCGGCGGCACCCTCATCGAGCGCAAGCTCATCGACTGGACGGCCGCCCGGATCGGCCTCGGCCCGGCCGCCGACGGGGTGTTCACCTCCGGCGGCACCCAGTCCAACCTCCAGGCGCTGCTGCTGGCCCGCGAGGAGGCCAAGACCGACGAGCCGGCGAAACTGCGCGTCTTCGCCTCCGAGGTCAGCCACTTCAGCGTGCAGAAGTCCGCGAAACTGCTGGGCCTCGGCCCCGAGGCCGTGGTCACCGTCCCCGTCGACCAGGACAAGCGGATGCGGACGGTGGCCCTCGCCCGCGAGCTGGAGCGCTGCAAGCTCGACGGCCTGGTCCCCATGGCCGTCGTGGCCACCGCCGGCACCACCGACTTCGGCTCCATCGACCCGCTGCCCGAGATCGCGGAGCTGTGCGGGCAGTTCGGCGCCTGGCTGCACGTCGACGCCGCCTACGGCTGCGGACTGCTGGCCTCCCTGAAGTACCGGGACCGCATCACCGGCATCGAGCGCGCCGACTCGGTCACCGTCGACTACCACAAGTCCTTCTTCCAGCCGGTCAGTTCCTCCGCCGTGCTGGTCCGCGACGCCGCCACCCTGCGGCACGCCACCTACCACGCCGAGTACCTCAACCCGCGCCGGATGGTGCAGGAACGTATCCCCAACCAGGTGGACAAGTCCCTCCAGACCACCCGCCGCTTCGACGCGCTCAAGCTGTGGATGACGCTGCGTGTGATGGGCGCCGACGGCATCGGACAGCTCTTCGACGAGGTGTGCGACCTCGCCGCCGAGGGCTGGAAGCTGCTCGCCGCCGACCCCCGCTTCGACGTGGTCGTCGCGCCGAGCCTGTCCACCCTGGTCTTCCGCTACATCCCGGCGGCCGTCACCGACCCCGCCGAGATCGACCGCGCCAACCTCTACGCCCGCAAGGCCCTGTTCGCCTCCGGCGACGCCGTGGTCGCGGGCACCAAGGTGGCCGGCCGCCACTACCTGAAGTTCACCCTGCTCAACCCCGAGACCACGACGGCCGACATCGCGGCCGTCCTCGACCTGATCGCCGGCCACGCCGAGCAGTACCTGGGAGAGTCCCTTGACCGCGCTTCCTGAAGCCGCCACGCCGTACGACTTCGTGGGGATCGGCCTCGGCCCCTTCAACCTCGGCCTGGCCTGCCTCACCGAGCCCATCGCCGAGCTGAACGGCGTCTTCCTGGAGTCCAAGCCGGACTTCGAGTGGCACGCCGGGATGTTCCTGGAGGGCGCCCACCTCCAGACACCGTTCATGTCCGACCTGGTCACCCTGGCCGACCCGACCTCGCCGTACTCCTTCCTCAACTACCTGAAGGAGAAGGGGCGGCTGTACTCGTTCTACATCCGCGAGAACTTCTACCCGCTGCGCGTCGAGTACGACGACTACTGCCGCTGGGCGGCCGGCAAGCTCAGCAGCGTCCGCTTCTCCACCACGGTGACGGAAGTGACGTACGAGGACGAGCTGTACGTGGTGCGGACCACCGACGGCGGCCTCTACCGCGCCCGCCACCTGGTCCTCGGCACCGGCACCCCGCCGTACGTCCCCGAGCCCTGCCGGGGCCTGGCCGGCGACTTCATCCACAACTCCCGCTACCTCCAGCACAAGGCGGAGCTGCGGAAGAAGAAGAGCATCACGCTGGTCGGCAGCGGGCAGTCCGCCGCCGAGATCTACCTCGACCTGCTCGGCGAGATCGACGCGCACGGCTACCGGCTGAACTGGGTCACCCGCTCCCCGCGGTTCTTCCCGCTGGAGTACACCAAGCTCACGCTGGAGATGACCTCCCCGGAGTACATCGACTACTACCACGCGCTGCCCGAGGAGACCCGCTACCGGCTCACGGCCGAGCAGAAGGGCCTGTTCAAGGGGATCGACGGCGACCTGATCAACGAGATCTTCGACCTGCTCTACCAGAAGAGCGTGGCCGGCCCGGTGCCCACCCGGCTGCTCACCAACTCCGCGCTCACCACCGCCCGGTACGCCGACGGCACGTACACCCTCGGCTTCCGGCAGGAGGAGCAGGGCCGGGACTTCGAGATCGAGTCCGACGGCCTGATCCTGGCCACCGGCTACCGCTACACCGAACCGGAGTTCCTCAAGCCCGTCCGGGACCGGCTGCGCTACGACTCGCGGGGCAACTTCGACGTGGCCCGCAACTACGCCGTGGACGTCACCGGCCGGGGCGTGTTCCTGCAGAACGCCGGCGTGCACACCCACAGCATCACCAGCCCCGACCTGGGTATGGGCGCCTACCGCAACAGCTCCATCATCCGGGAGCTGCTCGGCACCGAGTACTACCCGGTCGAGAAGACCATCGCGTTCCAGGAGTTCTCCGTATGACGTTCACGTTCCGCCCCCTCGACCCGCCCGGGGACGCCGAGCTGCTGCACGCCTGGGTCACCCACCCCAAGGCGGCGTTCTGGATGATGCAGGACGCCGGGCTGGAGGACGTCGAGCGCGCCTACCTGGAGATAGCCGCCGACGAACACCACCACGCGCTGCTCGGCCTGAAGGACGGCGAGCCCGCCTTCCTGATGGAGAAGTACGACCCGGCCCACCGCGAACTGGTCGGCCTGTACGAGCCCGAACCCGGTGACATCGGCATGCACTTCCTCACCCCGCCCACCGACACGCCCGTGCACGGCTTCACCCGGGCCGTGATCACCGCCGTGATGGCGCACCTCTTCGAGGACCCGGCGGTGCGCCGCGTCGTCGTCGAGCCGGACGTCTCCAACAAGGCCGTGCACGCGCTCAACGCGGCCGTCGGCTTCGTGCCCGAGCGGGAGATCCAGAAGCCGGAGAAGAAGGCGCTGCTCAGCTTCTGCACCCGGGAGCGGTTCCTCGCCGCGACGGGGGTGGCCGCATGAGCCTCGCCGACGCCGTGGCCCACCTCTCCCCCGAGCGCTGGGCCGAGGCCAACCGCCTGCTGGTCCGCAAGGCGCTCGCCGAGTTCGCCCACGAGCGGCTGCTCGTCCCCGAGCGGGACGGCGAGGCGTACGTCGTGCGCAGCGACGACGGGCTGACCGGCTACCGGTTCACCGCCACCGTCCGCGCCCTGGACCACTGGCAGGTCGACGCCGCCTCCATCACCCGGCACCGCGACGGCGCCGAACTCCCGCTGTCCGCCCTGGACTTCGTGATCGAGCTGAAGGACAGCCTGGGGCTGAGCGACGAGATCCTCCCGGTCTACCTGGAGGAGATCTCCTCCACCCTCTCCGGCACCTGCTACAAGCTGACCAAGCCGCGGGTGACCGCCGCCGAGCTGGCCCGCGCCGGGTTCCAGGCCGTCGAGACCGGCATGACCGAGGGCCACCCGTGCTTCGTCGCCAACAACGGACGGCTGGGCTTCGGCATCCACGAGTACCTCCGTTACGCCCCGGAGACCGCGAGCCCCGTCCGGCTGGTCTGGCTGGCCGCGCACCGCTCCCGCGCGGCGTTCACCGCCGGCGTCGGCATCGAGTACGAGGGCTTCATCCGGGGCGAGCTGGGCACGGAGACCGTCGACCGCTTCCACGGCACCCTGCGCGAGCAGGGCCTGGACCCGGCCGACTACGTCCTGATCCCGGTCCACCCCTGGCAGTGGTGGAACAAGCTCTCCGTCACCTTCGCCGCCGAGGTCGCCCGGCGCCACCTGGTCTGCCTCGGCGAGGGCGACGACGAGTACCTCGCCCAGCAGTCCATCCGGACCTTCTTCAACACCTCCCACCCGGAGAAGCACTACGTCAAGACGGCCCTGTCCGTCCTCAACATGGGCTTCATGCGCGGCCTGTCGGCGGCGTACATGGAGGCCACCCCGGCGATCAACGACTGGCTCGCCCAGCTCATCGAGAACGATCCCGTGCTCAAGGGCACCGGCCTGACGATCATCCGGGAGCGGGCCGCGGTCGGCTACCGGCACCTGGAGTACGAGCGGGCCACCGACCGCTACTCGCCGTACCGCAAGATGCTGGCGGCGCTGTGGCGGGAGAGCCCGGTGCCCTCGCTGAAGGACGGCGAGTCCCTCGCCACGATGGCCTCGCTGCTGCACGTCGACCACGAGGGCGCCTCCTTCGCGGGCGCGCTGATCGAGCGGTCGGGCCTGCCCGCGCGGGAGTGGCTGCGGCACTACCTGCGGGCCTACTACACCCCGCTGCTGCACAGCTTCTACGCCTACGACCTGGTGTACATGCCGCACGGCGAGAACGTCATCCTGGTCCTGAAGGACGGCGTCGTACGGCGGGCGGTCTACAAGGACATCGCCGAGGAGATCGCGGTGCTGGACCCCGACGCGGTGCTGCCGCCGGAGGTCTCCCGGGTCCGGGTGGACGTCCCCGAGGACCAGAAGCTGCTGTCGATCTTCACGGACGTCTTCGACTGCTTCTTCCGCTTCCTCGCCGCCCATCTCGCCACCGAGGGCGTCCTCACCGAGGACGACTTCTGGCGCACGGTCGCCGAGGTCACCCGCGAGTACCAGGCGTCGGTGCCGGAGCTGGCCGAGAAGTTCGCGCGGTACGACGTGTTCGCGCCCGAGTTCGCGCTGTCCTGCCTGAACCGGCTGCAACTGCGCGACAACCGGCAGATGGTCGACCTCTCCGACCCCTCCGGCGCGCTCCAGTTGGCCGGCGACCTGCGGAACCCGCTCGCCGCTTTCTGACCCGGTGCGGGCCGGGGGAGAATCCGTGCATGGCGGAAATCATCCAGAAGGACGGCACGTGGGCCTTCGACGGGGACGCCCTGCGGCTGACGCCCGGACGGGACAAGGGCGTCAGCCTGCTCCGCAGGGAGCTGGGTGAACTGGTGGTGCCGCTCGGGGCGCTGGCGGGGATCTCCTTCGAGCAGGGCAGGCGGACGGGACGCCTGAGGCTGCGGCTGCGGGACGGCGCCGACCCGCTGCTGCACGCGACGGGCGGGCGGCTGACCGAGCCGCACGACCCGTACCAGTTGCTCGTCGAGGCGGACCGGTTCGGCGTCGCGGAGTACTTCGTGGAGGAGGTCCGCACCGCGCTGCTGCTGGACCAGGTGCCGTCCGGACCGGTGGACGGCTACCTGCTGGCGGGGCCGGCCGTGCCGCTCTCGGTCTCCGCCGGGGACGGCACGGTCAGCTTCGACGGCGAGCGGGTCCGTCTGGAGTGGAACTGGAAGACGGAGGACGCCAAGGCCGCCGCCGGCCCCCGTGTCCTGGCGCTCGCCGACATAGCGGCCGTGGAGTGGCACCCCTCGGCCGGCCTGGAGAACGGCTGGCTGCGGTTCACCGTCCACGGCGCCGGGCCCAAGGCGCCGCCCAAGTACGACCCGCACGCCGTGGACCTGTGGGGCTTCAAGAAGGACCCGCTGATGGCGCTGGTCGCGGCGGCCGTCCTCGCCCGGCTCCCGCACCCCTCCCGGCCCGCGCCCCCCGAGGAGACCCGGCCGATCGCGGGTCCGCCCGCCGCGCGGCCGGCCGCGGCCGCCGCCGAGGACGACCACGACGCGCTGCTGCGCCGCCTGCGCGAGCTGGGCGAACTGCACCGCGAGGGGGTGCTGACCGACGAGGAGTTCGCCCTCGCCAAGCAGGCGGTGCTCAAACGGATGTGACGGCCCCGCTCACCGGGAGCGGCGGGCCACCGTGAAGTGGTCGACCCGCTCGCCGGTCTCGGCGATGCCCCGCACCGTCAGCGTGGCGAGCCGGCCCCGGGCGGCCGGGGTGACGTCCACGCGCAGGAAGGAGTAGTCGAGGTAGCGCACCCGGGACCAGGCGACGGTCTCGGCCTGCCGGCCGCCCTCGACGCAGAGGAACGACGACACCGCGTCGTTCTCCTTCTCGTGGCCCTCGTAGCTCTGCTCGGCGCTGAAGGCGTACAGGCTCTTGCCGGCCGCGCCCGCCGTGACGTAGACGACGCCGTCGGTCTCGGGGTAGGCGGTGCCGCCGATCGGGAGTTCCTTGGCGACCTTGTTCCCCTTGATGACGTCGGTGCGCTCGTACACGTGGTTGTGGCCGTTGATGACCAGGTCGACGGTGTACTTCTCGAACAGCGGCACCCACTCGGCGCGTACGCCGCCCTCGGAGGCGTGGGCGGTGGAGGTGCAGTAGGCGCAGTGGTGGAAGAAGACGACGACGAAGTCGATCGCGTCGTCGGCGCGGTACGTCCTGAGCTGCCGCTCCAGCCACCTGGTCTGGGTGCCGCCGGAGATGCCGAGGTTGGCGGGGATCTCGAAGGAGACGTCGTTGGCGTCCAGGGAGATCACGGCGGTGTTGCCGTGCACGAAGGAGTAGACGCCGGGGAGGTTGTGCCGGTCGGGGCCGTTGCCGGGCAGTTCCCAGCGGGCCTCCTCGCCGCCGTAGCCGTTGGGCGAGTACCACGCCTCCATGTCGTGGTTGCCGTACGCGACCATCCACGGGACCTGCTTGGCGACCGACTCGGTCTGGTACAGGAACTGGTCCCACACGCGGCTGTCGTAGCCGGTGTCGGTGGTCTTGCCCTGCCCGGCCGGGTCGCCGTACGCGATGTCGCCGGCGTGCAGGTGGAAGGCGGGGTTCTGGGCGAGGATCAGGGCGTCGTTGGCCAGGCCGTGGTAGCTGACGCCCTGGTCGCCGAAGGCGGTGAAGGTGAACGGCTCGGCCTTGGCGGGGGCGGTGGTGAAGGTGCCGAGGGTGCCGGCGAGGTGCGGCTCGGCCGGGTCGAAGCCGCTGTGGCCGACGCCGTAGTAGTAGGTCCGGCCGGGCTTGAGGTGGCTGAGCCTGGCGTGCAGGTAGTACTGGGTGTGGTCGCCGCTCGTGCCCACCCCGGCCGGGGTGTGCAGGGCGCGGACCTCGGCGTCGATCTTGCGGGAGAGGTCCCAGGGGTGGGCGCCGATCCGGATGAACGGCTTCTTGACGGCGACCGGGACCTGCCAGGAGACGGTCATCTCGGTGCGCGGGTCGTCGCCGTAGGCGAGGTGGCGGCCGAAGGGGGCGACCAGGGCGCCGTCGACCGTCTCGGTGCCGGGGCGTCCGGCCGGGGTGGCGGCCCGTGCCACGGCGCCCGGCACGAACGCGCCACCGGCGACGGCGCCCAGCGTGACCGCGCCGCCCCGGATCATCGTGCGCCGGGAGAACCGGGACCGCAGGTACTCGTGCTGCTCGGCCATGCTCATGCGCTCGGCCAGCTTCTCGGGAACGCCCATACGAGGAATGTCCATGGCGTCTGAAACTCGTCCTGCTGAGCAACGGGGTCCCGGCCGGGGGATGGACAGCGCGCGAACAGCCGCTCATGAGAGTTTCAACAGCCCCTTGCCCGAAATCGGGCAGGTTTCTTGCGAAAGCCTCGCCGGTGCCCCAAGATCTAGCGGGTGCACGACGAACTCGTTGATCATCTGACGCGGTCCACCCCCCTCAGCCGGGGCGAGGCGCTGCGCGTGGTCCAGGACGTGCTCGCCTACTTCGACGAGACGACCGAGGAGTACGTCCGTCGCCGCCACCGCGAACTCCAGGCCCAGGGCCTGGTGAACGCGACGATCTTCGAGCGGATCGGGGCGGACCTGAAATACCGGGCGGTGGCACCGCCGGAGCTGTCGCTGCGCCAACTGCGCCGCATCGTCTACGGCTGAGACACCGAAGAGAACAAGAGGGCTACGTATCTATGTGCGGGATCGTCGGATACATCGGCAGGCGTGATGTCGCGCCGCTGCTCCTGGAGGGCCTCCAGCGCCTGGAGTACCGGGGCTACGACTCGGCGGGCATCGTCGTCACCTCGCCGAAGTCGGCCGGCCTGAAGATGGTCAAGGCCAAGGGCCGGGTCCGCGACCTGGAGGCCAAGGTGCCCGCGCGGTTCAAGGGCACCACCGGCATCGCCCACACCCGCTGGGCCACCCACGGCGCCCCCTCCGACGTCAACGCCCACCCGCACCTGTCCGCCGACCACAAGGTCGCCGTCGTCCACAACGGCATCATCGACAACGCCGGTGAGCTGCGCCGCAAGCTGGAGGCGGAGGGGGTGGAGTTCCTCTCCGAGACCGACACCGAGGTCCTCACCCACCTCATCGCCCGCTCGGCGGCCGAGAAGCTGGAGGACAAGGTCCGCGAGACCCTCCGGCTGATCGAGGGCACCTACGGCATCGCCGTGATGCACGCCGACTTCCCCGACCGCATCGTCGCCGCCCGCAACGGCTCCCCGGTCGTCCTCGGCATCGGCGAGAAGGAGATGTTCGTCGCCTCCGACATCGCCGCCCTGGTCGCCCACACCCGGCAGATAGTCACCCTCGACGACGGCGAGATGGCCACCCTCAAGGCCGACGACTTCCGCACGTACACCACCGAGGGCACCCGTACCACCTCCGAGCCCACCACCGTGGAGTGGGAGGCGGCCTCGTACGACATGGGCGGCCACGACACCTACATGCACAAGGAGATCCACGAGCAGGCCGAGGCCGTGGACCGGGTGCTGCGCGGCCGGATCGACGACCGCTTCTCCACCGTGCACCTGGGCGGCCTCAACCTGGACGCCCGCGAGGCCCGGCTGATCCGCCGGGTGAAGATCCTCGGCTGCGGCACCTCGTACCACGCGGGCATGATCGGCGCCCAGATGATCGAGGAACTGGCCCGCATCCCCGCCGACGCCGAGCCGGCCTCCGAGTTCCGCTACCGCAACGCCGTGGTCGACCCCGACACCCTGTACGTCGCCGTCTCCCAGTCCGGCGAGACCTACGACGTGCTGGCCGCCGTGCAGGAGCTGAAGCGCAAGGGCGCCCGGGTGCTCGGCATCGTCAACGTGGTCGGCTCGGCGATCGCCCGCGAGGCCGACGGCGGCATGTACGTGCACGCCGGGCCCGAGGTCTGCGTCGTCTCCACCAAGTGCTTCACCAACACCTGCGTCGCCTTCGCGCTGCTCGCCCTGCACCTCGGCCGCACCCGCGACCTCTCCGTGCGGGACGGCAAGCGGATCATCGAGGGCCTGCGGAAGCTGCCCGCGCAGATCACCGAGATCCTGGCGCGGGAGGAGGAGATCAAGAAGCTGGCCGCGCAGTACGCCGAGGCCCGCTCGATGCTGTTCATCGGCCGTGTCCGGGGCTACCCGGTGGCCCGCGAGGCGTCCCTGAAGCTCAAGGAGGTCTCCTACATCCACGCCGAGGCGTACCCGGCTTCCGAGCTGAAGCACGGCCCGCTCGCCCTGATCGAGCCGGCCCTGCCCACGGTCGCGATCGTCCCCGCCGACGACCTGCTGGAGAAGAACCGCGCCGCGATGGAGGAGATCAAGGCCCGCAGCGGCCGGATTCTCGCCGTCGCCCACCAGGACGAGGCCAAGGCCGACCACACCGTCGTGGTCCCCAAGAACGAGGACGAACTCGACCCCATCCTCATGGGCATCCCGCTCCAACTCCTCGCCTACCACACGGCGTTGGCGCTGGGCCGGGACATCGACAAGCCGCGGAACCTGGCCAAGTCCGTGACCGTGGAGTAGCGGACACCCCCGGGCGCCCCCGGACGCCCGGCCCGAACGGCCCCCCGTCTGCCACCGGCACGCGGGGGGCCGTCGATGCGCCGGGAGGCCGCCCAACCCCCCGGCCCTGCGCGGCGGTCCGACGGCCGTCACACGCCGACCCGCCGCGCGCCGGGACGATGCCCCCTATATGCCCTTCACAAGAGCACAAACACCCCTACGCGCCGGTAGGTTCAGCCGTCTGAAGAACCGTCAGGGAATGACCACCACGGGCCGCTGCGCCCGCTTGGCCAGCCGCCCCGCGACCGAGCCGAAGATCCGGCCCACCAGCCCGTGGGTGGAGCCCACCACGATCGCGTCCGCCTCGTACTCCCGCCCGACCTCTTCGAGTTCGTGGCAGATGTCGCCGCCCCGCTCGACCAGGACCCAGGGCACCTCGGCGAGGTAGTCCGCGCAGGCCAGCTCCAGCCCGAGCACCTCGGTGCGGTGGTCGGGGACGTCCACGAAGACCGGCGGCTCGCAGCCCGCCCACACCGTGGTGGGCAGCCGGTTGGCCACATGGACGATGATCAGGCCCGACGCCAGCCGCCGCGCCATGCCGATGGCGTACGCCAGGGCGCGCTCACTGGACATGGAACCGTCGAAGCCGACGACGACGCCGTGCTTGAAGGCGGGGTCGCACGAGTGGCGCGCCTCTTCCGCCGCCAGGGGATCGGCCGCCGTCTGATCGGCGACCGGCCGCTTGCGGTCCGCGGGTTCGAAGAATTCGTGACCGGCCATGGCTGTCTCGGCGTTTTGATCCTTTATGGATGGGACCGACAGTGTGCGGCGGAGCTGTGTCCGGGAATCATCTTCCCAATCCCGTACCCCCAAGGGTACGGCGGAACGCCTCCTTCGCCCAGTGCCCGGCACGCTCCGTGCCGGGGTTCCAGGGAGCATGCACGAGGGGGCGCACGGATGGCAATGGTGGCTGCGCCACACAGCCGGTTTGCCACGTGACCGACCGGTCGGCCGGGACGTTGAACGCGCGTGGACCATCCCCAGAGAGCAGGCGGACCCGGTCGGCACCGCACCGACGCCCCCGCCGGGGCACGCCCCGCGCCCGGCGCCGCCCGCGGCCCCCGGGGACGCCCCCGGGACGGCGTCACGGACCTGGTCCGCTGGGCGGCCTTCAGTTGCCTGCTGGTCCCGGTCGTACTGCTGTGGTGCGGCACCTCGCTCGCGGGCGCGGCCGGCACCGCACTGGGTCTGGCCGCCGTCACCGCGGCCTGCCGGCTCCTGCTGCGCCGCTCGGAGCGGTGCGCGCGGACCGGTGCCACCGCACGCCGGGGCGGGCGGCACTCCGGGAAAAACACACCGGTCGGTTGACCGGTTTCCACACCCTCGCCCGCATCTTTTCAGCCAACTTCCGGCGATGGCGCATTACCCGTCGGAACCACCCCCCAACCCCCGTTCCACCTGCACGGAAAGGGTCTTGGCGGCACTGCGCACCCTACGGGGATTGGCCACTGACACGAGGCGCACTTCCCTGCGGCGCCCGGGAGTGCAACGCTTCGTGATCGAATGCTTCACGCCAAGTTGCCATGTCGACAATGTCCCGAGTGCCGAACCGGCCACTTCGGCGTCATGGGACACAGTAGATTCGATCTTGACTGTCTACGGCGGGGGACTCGTGCAGGACCGAGGGGAAACGTGTTGGAGCGACAGACCCGAAGGGACCAGGGCGCCGCGACCACCGAGGGGGGCTTAGACCGTGTCCTACGTGGTGAGGCGGATGAGTCGCTTGTAGCAGCACAGGGCGGCGGCGAGGCCGAGAAAGGCCAGGTAGTTGCGGGGATCGCGTTCGTAGCGAGGGCTCAAGCGGCGGTAGCCGGACAGCCACGACATGGTGCGTTCGATCACCCAGCGGCGCCGCCCTAATCGCTCGCTGGACTCGATTCCCTTGCGGGCGATGCGCACGCCGATCCGCTTCCCTCGCAGCCATCTACGCAGGTCAGCCCGATCGTAGGCTTTGTCGGCGTGCAGGCGCTGGGGCTTGAAGTACCGGCCGCGATGGGGGTCGTGTCTCGTTTGGTGACCCTCGACCATCGGCTTCAGCCCTTCGCTGTCGTGGGTGTTGCCGGCCGAGACGCCGACGACAAGGGGCAGTCCGTTCGCGTCCGACAGGACGTGCATCTTGGAACCCGGCTTGCCCCGGTCCACGGGGCTCGGACCTGTATGTCCGCCCCTT